>NZ_JBEYZW010000059.1:0-46160 GCF_040646215.1 Streptomyces sp. NPDC046215
GCCCGCTGGGTGAAGTCGGCCGGCTTCTCGGCCGCGTAGGAGGCCATCTCGTCGAAGCCGATGCCCACCGGCAGGTAGGAGAGCGGGTCGTGGGCAGCCACTACCAGCCCGTCCGGGGGCACCTCCTGGGGGCACCCCCAGCGGTAGCTGGGGGAGATTGAGGACACCGCCGCGCAGCGGTGGTGCACCCACAAGCCCGGCCGGAAGGCCAAAGGCCCCGCGCCGCCCTTGGGGAAAGGGCAGGCGCGGGGCCTTCGGTGTGACGCTCGGTTGCACCGCACCCCGTGGCGAACGGCCGCGTGCGGTGCGTCTCGCAGTCTTCACAACTTCGAGAGTGCCGGGACGGCGCGGTAGAGAGGGTCCGCGGAGTCCGTACCGACGGGTTGGGGCACTAGGCCCCGGAAAGGCTTCAGCCCTTGAGGGCGGCAGCCTGCTTGGCCAGCGCCGACTTCTTGTTGGCGGCGGCGTTCTTGTGCAGGACACCCTTGCTGGCGGCCTTGTCGAGCTTCTTGCCGGCCGCGGCGACGGCGGCGGTGGCCTTCTCGACGTCACCGGCGAGGAGCGCCTCGCGGGCCGCGCGGACAGCGGTCTTGACCGAGGACTTGACGGCCTTGTTGCGCAGGCGCGCCTTCTCGTTGGTCTTGTTCCGCTTGATCTGGGACTTGATGTTCGCCACGAAAGAGCCTTTTCAGGTTCGTCGGATTTCTGAGTGCGTCCGCACCCCGGAGGGAATCTTCCGAGAGGGAGGACCCGAGAGGGCACGAGACACAGTTGTCCAGGCTACCAGGAGGCACTCCGGCCTCCCAAACCGGACCGATGCCGCCACTCATGGGACGATGGGGTGACGTATCACCCGCGACTCCCGACGAGACCGCGTTCAAACGCCGAAGTCACCGAATGGACCTTGCGTGCCCGCGACCCCTACCCATGTGCCGGAGCCGAGCCGTACCGACCCGGCTCTCATCCGTAACTTCTGCATCATCGCGCACATCGACCATGGCAAGTCGACGCTCGCCGACCGGATGCTCCAGCTGACCGGTGTGGTCGACTCGCGGCAGATGCGTGCGCAGTACCTCGACCGGATGGACATCGAGCGTGAGCGCGGCATCACGATCAAGTCCCAGGCGGTCCGGCTGCCCTGGGCGCCCACCGAGGACAAGGGCAACACCCACATCCTCAACATGATCGACACCCCGGGCCACGTCGACTTCACCTACGAGGTCTCGCGTTCCCTCGCCGCGTGCGAGGGCTGCATCCTCCTGGTGGACGCCGCCCAGGGCATCGAGGCCCAGACCCTCGCCAACCTCTACCTGGCGATGGAGAACGACCTCACGATCATCCCGGTCCTCAACAAGATCGACCTGCCGGCCGCGCAGCCGGAGAAGTTCGCCGCCGAGCTGGCGCACCTGATCGGCTGCGACCCCTCCGAGGTCCTCAAGGTCTCCGCGAAGACCGGCGTCGGCGTGGACGCGCTGCTGGATAAGGTCGTCGCCGAGGTCCCGCCGCCCGTCGGCGTCAAGGACGCCCCCGCCCGCGCGATGATCTTCGACTCGGTCTATGACTCCTACCGCGGCGTGGTCACCTACGTCAGGGTCGTGGACGGCGAGCTGAAGAAGCGCGAGCGCATCAAGATGATGTCGACCGGCGCCACCCACGAGCTGCTGGAGATCGGTGTCTCCGCGCCGGAGATGACGCCCTCCGACGGCCTGGGCGTCGGCGAGGTGGGCTACATCATCACCGGCGTGAAGGACGTCCGTCAGTCCAAGGTCGGTGACACGATCACCTCCTTCGCCAACGGCGCCACCGAGGCCCTGGGCGGCTACAAGGACCCCAAGCCGATGGTGTTCTCGGGCCTGTACCCGCTGGACGGCTCGGACTACCCCGAGCTCCGCGAGGCCCTCGACAAGCTCCAGCTCAACGACGCCGCGCTCGTCTACGAGCCGGAGACCTCGGCCGCCCTCGGCTTCGGCTTCCGTGTCGGCTTCCTCGGCCTGCTCCACCTGGACGTGATCCGCGAGCGGCTGGAGCGGGAGTTCGGCCTGGACCTCATCGCGACCGCGCCCAACGTGGTCTACCGGGTCAACATGGAGGACGGCACCGAGCACATCGTCACCAACCCGAGCGAGTTCCCCGAGGGGAAGATCGCCGAGGTGCACGAGCCGGTGGTGAAGTCCACGATCCTGGCGCCCAACGAGTTCGTCGGCGCGATCATGGAGCTCTGCCAGTCCCGCCGCGGCTCGCTGCTGGGCATGGACTACCTCTCCGAGGACCGGGTCGAGCTGCGCTACACCCTGCCGCTCGCCGAGATCGTCTTCGACTTCTTCGACCAGCTGAAGTCCAAGACCCGCGGCTACGCCTCCCTCGACTACGAGCCCACCGGCGAGCAGCAGGCCAGCCTGGTCAAGGTCGACATCCTGCTGCACGGCGACAAGGTGGACGCGTTCTCCGCGATCACGCACAAGGACAAGGCGTACGCGTACGGCGTGCGGCTCGTCGCCAAGCTGCGCGAGCTCATCCCGCGGCAGAACTTCGAGGTGCCGATCCAGGCCGCCATCGGCTCGCGGGTCATCGCCCGTGAGACGGTCCGCGCGATCCGCAAGGACGTCCTCGCCAAGTGCTACGGCGGCGACATCTCCCGTAAGCGCAAGCTGCTGGAGAAGCAGAAGGAAGGCAAGAAGCGGATGAAGATGGTCGGCAGCGTGGAGGTCCCGCAGGAGGCCTTCATCGCGGTGCTGTCCTCGGACTCCGACGGCGGCGAGAAGGGTAAGAAGTAGTCGCGGCGCTCCGCACCGTCACGGCCCGGATGCCCGTCCCCCACGAGGGGGCGGGCATCCGTCGTCCGGCGGGAAGCCACAGCTCGGACGGGATACGTGTGCAGGGCAAGCAGTGTGCCGGTCACAGCTTCGACAAGGCGGTCGCAGACCCTTACGTCCTGGCCCCGTGCGCTCTAGTCTGATCAATGCTTGAAGGTTACTCGTGAGTCACCAGCAAAAGAATCGGGCCCCGGAGGACGCCGTGACCGAGACACAGGCTTTGATCGAGAACCGGCCGCCCTCCGTGGCGACGATCCTCCTCGAACGCGTGGCGGAGACACCCGACGCCGAGGCGTACCGCTACCCGGTGCCCGACCCCTCCGGGCAGGGGCCCGACAGCTGGGCCTCGCTCACCTGGCGCCAGGCGGGCGAGCGCATACTCGCCGTCGCCGCCGGTCTCGTCGACCTGGGCGTGCGCCCCGAGGAGCGGGTCTCCCTCGCCTCCTCCACCCGGGTGGAGTGGATCTTCTCGGACTACGGAGTCCTGTGTTCCGGGGCCGCGACCACCACGATCTACCCCAGCACCAACGCGGAGGAGACGGCCTTCATCCTCGCCGACTCCGAGAGCCGGGTGCTGATCGCCGAGGACGCGGCCCAGCTCGCCAAGGCCCGTGAGCACCGCGCCGAGCTGCCCGGGCTCGCCCACGTCGTCGTCATCGAGGCCGCGGACGCCGTGCCCGCCGAGGGCGACCCGGAGGGCTGGGTGCTCTCCCTGGCGGAGCTGGAGCGGCGCGGCGCCGCGCGCCTGGCGGCCGAGCCCGAGCTCGTCCTGGACCGGATCAAGGCCCTGCGCGCCGACCAGCTCGCCAGCCTGATCTACACCTCAGGCACCACCGGGCGGCCCAAGGGCGTACGGCTGCCCCACGACGCCTGGTCCTACATGGCGCGCGCCATCCAGGCCACCGGCCTGGTGGTCACGAGCGACGTGCAGTACCTGTGGCTGCCGCTCGCCCACGTTTTCGGCAAGGTGCTGACCGTCAGCCAGATCAGCACGGGCCACGTCTCCGCCGTGGACGGCCGGGTCGACAAGATCGTCGAAAACCTCCGGGTCGTCCGGCCCACCTACATGTGCTCCGTGCCCCGCATCTTCGAGAAGGTCTACAACGGCGTCGCGGCCAAGGCCCGCGAGGGCGGCGCCGCCAAGTACAAGATCTTCCACTGGGCCGCCGACGTCGCCCGGGAGTACGCAAAGGTCTCGCAGGACAACTTCCAGCGCACCGGCAGCCGGACCGTCCCCTTCGGGCTGGCCACCAAGCACAAGGTCGCCGACGCGCTCGTCTACGCCAAGATCCGCGAGGCGTTCGGCGGGCGGCTGCGCGCCTGTGTCTCCGGCGCCTCCGCCCTCTCCCCGGAGATCGGCTACTTCTTCTCCGGCGCCGGCATCCACATCCTGGAGGGCTACGGCCTCACCGAGACCAGCGCCGCCAGCTTCGTCAACCCCGGCGAGGCCTACCGCACCGGCACGGTCGGCAAGCCGCTGCCCGGCACCGAGGTCCGGATCGCCGACGACGGCGAGGTCCTGCTGCGCGGCCCCGCCGTCATGGCCGGCTACCACGGGCTGCCCGAGAAGACCGCCGAGGTCCTGGAGTCCGACGGCTGGTTCCACACCGGTGACATCGGCGAGCTGTCGCCCGACGGCTACCTGCGCATCACCGACCGCAAGAAGGACCTGATCAAGACCTCGGGCGGCAAGTACGTGGCCCCCGCCGAGATCGAGGGCCAGTTCAAGGCCGTCTGCCCGTTCGTCTCCAACGTCCTGGTGCACGGCGCGGACCGGAACTTCTGCACCGCCCTCATCGCGCTCGACGAGCCGACGCTCATGGTCTGGGCCGGGGAGCACGGCATGGGCGGCAAGCCGTACGCCGAGGTGGTCGCCGCCAAGGAGACCGTCGAGCTCATCGACGGCTATGTGCAGCGGGTCAACGAGGGCCTCCAGCGCTGGCAGACGATCAAGAAGTTCCGGCTGCTGCCCCGCGACCTGGACGTCGAGCACGGCGAGCTCACCCCGAGCCTGAAGCTCAAGCGGCCGGTCGTCGAGCGCGAGTACAAGGACCTGATCGAGGAGATGTACTCGGGCTCCCGGGAGCGCTGAGGCGGCCGTCGGCCGGGAACCCCCGGCCGATGCCGGACAATGGACCCATGCCTTCCGTACTGCCTGACGGCGAACCCGTGCCCGAGGACGGGGCCCTGCCCCCGCACGCCCTGACGGGCGCCGGGCAGCGGCCGCTCGGGTTCTACCTGCACGTGCCGTACTGCGCGACACGCTGCGGATACTGCGACTTCAACACCTACACCGCGACCGAGCTGCGCGGTTCCGGCGGGGCCCTGGCCTCCCGGGACAACTACGCGCAGACGCTCGTGGAGGAGATCCGCCTCGCGCGCAAGGTGCTGGGGGAGGACCCGCGACCCGTGGAGACCGTCTTCGTCGGCGGCGGCACCCCCACGCTGCTGCCCGCCGCCGACCTCGTGCGGATGCTGGGCGCCATCCGGGACGAGTTCGGCTTCGCCGAGGGCGCGGAGATCACCACCGAGGCCAACCCGGAGTCCGTGGACCCCCGCTACCTCGCCGAGCTGCGCGAGGGCGGCTTCAACCGCGTCTCCTTCGGGATGCAGAGCGCCCGGCAGCACGTCCTGAAGATCCTCGACCGCACCCACACCCCCGGCCGCCCCGAGGCATGCGTCGCGGAGGCGCGGGCCGCCGGCTTCGAGCACGTCAACCTGGACCTGATCTACGGCACCCCGGGCGAGTCGGACGACGACTGGCGGGCCTCCCTGGACGCCGCGATCGGCGCGGGCCCCGACCACGTCTCGGCGTACGCGCTGATCGTCGAGGAGGGCACCCAGCTCGCCCGCCGCATCCGGCGCGGTGAGGTGCCCATGACCGACGACGACGTCCACGCCGACCGCTACCTCATCGCGGAGGACATGCTCACGGCCGCGGGCTTCCACTGGTACGAGGTCTCCAACTGGGCCACCGGTGAAGCGGGCCGCTGCCGACACAACGAGCTCTACTGGCGCGGCGCCGACTGGTGGGGCGCGGGACCGGGGGCGCACTCGCACGTGGGGGGCGTGCGGTGGTGGAACGTCAAGCACCCGGGCGCGTACGCGCAGGCGCTCGGCGAGGGCCGCTCCCCGGGCGCGGGGCGCGAGATCCTGCCGGAGGAGGACCAGCGGGTCGAGCGGATCCTGCTGGAGCTGCGGCTGCTGGACGGGTGCCCGCTGTCCTTGCTGAAGCCGGCGGGGGCGAAGGCCGCCGAGCGGGCGCTGTCCGACGGCCTGCTCCAGGCGGGCCCGTACGAGGAGGGCCGCGCGGTGCTGACGCTGCGGGGGCGACTGCTGGCGGACGCGGTGGTGCGGGATCTGGTGGACTGATTACCTGTTCGGGTGAACTGACGCGCAATGGCTGTGTACCCGCTGCATCAGCAAGTTCGGTGAGCCCGTGCCCCTCGACATGCTGGGCGTGGCCCTGGACACGTCCGCATTCCAGACCCAGCCCGGCGCCCCCCCCGCTAGCCCGTCGGCCCCGTCACAAAATCGATCAGTTCCTCCACCCGCCCCAAAAGCTCCGGCTCAAGATCCTTGTAAGACCGCACCGACCCCAGGATCCGCTGCCAAGCGGCCCCCGTGTTCTCCGGCCAGCCCAGCGCCCGGCAGACGCCCGTCTTCCAGTCCTGGCCGCGCGGGACGCGCGGCCACGCCGCGATGCCCACCGACGACGGCTTCACCGCCTCCCACACGTCGATGTACGGGTGGCCCACCACCAGCACGTCCTCGCCCGTCACCGCCGCCGCGATCCGGGACTCCTTCGAGCCCGGTACGAGGTGGTCCACCAGGACGCCCAGCCGCGCGTCCGGCCCCGGGGCGAAGGAGCGCACGACGGCCGGCAGGTCGTCGACGCCCTCCAGGTACTCCACGACGACGCCCTCGACGCGCAGGTCGTCACCCCAGACCCGCTCCACGAGCTCCGCGTCATGGCGCCCTTCCACATAGATGCGCCCGGCGCGCGCCACCCGCGCCCGCGCCCCGGGGAGCGCGATGGAGCCCGAGGCGGTCCGCCGCGGCGCACCGGGGGCCTGGGCGCTCGGCCGGACGAGCGTGACCACCCGCCCCTCCAGCAGGAAGCCCCGCGGCTCCATCGGGAACACGCGGTGCTTGCCGAAGCGGTCCTCCAAGGTGACCGTGGGCCCCTGTGCCGTCTTCTCGCACCTGATCACCGCCCCGCAGAAGCCCGTGGTGACCTCCTCGACGACGAGGTCGGGTTCGGCCGCGACCTCGGGGGCCGGGGTGCTCTTCTTCCAGGGCGGGGTGAGATCAGGTCCGTAGTTTCTGCTGCGCATGTCGGCCATTCTGTGAGGGCAGCGTGTGTGTCGCGGCTGGGGGGCCGGGGGTCATCCCCCGGGGAGGCACAGCCAGGGCGGGGTGAGATCAGGTCCGAACTCTCTGCTGCGCATGCGGGACATTGTGGATCACGTCGGGGCCTCCGAGGAGAGCATCACGGCACCGGCTCACGACACGCCGGAGCGCGCCGCCAGCTCCGCGCGCTGCGCCCGGACGAAGGCGGCGTCGACCGCCGCGCCGTGCCCCGGCACGTACACCGCGTCCTCCCCGCCGAGCTCCAGCAACCGGTCCAGCGCCGCCGGCCACTGCCGGGGCACGGCGTCCGGGCCCGCCTGGGGCTCACCCGACTCCTCGACCAGGTCGCCGCAGAAGACCACCTCGGGCGCCCCGCCGGAGCCGGCGACGAGGACGGCCAGGTCGTGGGCGGTGTGGCCCGGGCCGACGTTGGCCAGCAGCGCCTGCCGGCCGCCGCCGAGGTCGAGGGTGAGCTCGCCGGAGACCGGGTGGTGGGGCCGGACGAGCAGCTCGGCCGCGTTGGCGGCGGCCTCCGGGTCGAGGCCGTGGCGCACCGCGTCCCGGCACAGCGCCTCGCCCTCGCGCAGCAGCAGTTCGCCGAGGCCCACGGCCCCGTACACCTGCACGCCGGAGAAGACGGCCGTCCCGAAGACGTGGTCGAAGTGCGGGTGGGTGAGAGCGATATGCGTCACGTCCCGGCCGAAGAGCTCCCGCACCTCGCGCCGGACCTCCGCGCCCTCCCGCAGGCTCGATCCGGTGTCCACGAGCAGGAGCTCCGTCCCCCCGGCGATCACCCCGATCGTCGCGTCCCACACCGGCATTCTGCGGCGCGCGACCCCTGGCGCGAGCCGTTCCCAACGTGCTGCCGCCTCATGGCTGTCCATACCCGGACGCTAGCCGGAGCGCGGTACGGTTGCCCGCCCGGCCGCCGTGCGGAGGGCACGGCGGGGGGACGGCTCTTGCCCTGTCCGTGGTGCCCGGCCGTACACTGGCTGGAGGGATCTGGCACTCGTGACCATGGAGTGCCAGGGCCCGGGAACCGTAAGACGGCTGGACTGGAGGTGCGCGGTGCTGAGCGAACGCAGGCTCGAAGTGTTGCGCGCCATCGTCCAGGACTACGTGGGCACCGAGGAGCCGGTCGGCTCCAAGGCCCTCACCGAACGGCACCGGCTGGGCGTCTCCCCGGCCACCGTGCGCAACGACATGGCCGCGCTGGAGGACGAGGGCTTCATCGCCCAGCCCCACACGAGCGCCGGCCGCATCCCGACCGACAAGGGCTACCGCCTCTTCGTCGACAAGCTGGCGGGCGTCAAGCCCCTGTCGACGCCGGAGCGGCGCGCCATCCACAACTTCCTCGACGGCGCCGTCGACCTCGACGACGTCGTGGGCCGCACGGTCCGGCTGCTCGCGCAGCTGACCCGGCAGGTCGCGGTGGTGCAGTACCCGTCGCTGACCCGTTCGACCGTGCGCCACGTGGAGCTGCTCTCGCTCGCTCCCGCCCGCGTCATGCTCGTACTGATCACGGACACCGGACGGGTCGAGCAGCGCATGGTCGACTGCCCGGCGCCGATCGGGGAGACCTCGCTCGCGGATCTGCGGGCGCGGCTCAACAGCCGGGTCGTCGGGCGCCGCTTCGCGGATGTGCCGCAGCTGGTGCAGGACCTCGCCGAGTCCTTCGAGCAGGAGGACCGCGGAACCGTCACGACGGTCCTCGCGACCCTGCTGGAGACCCTGGTCGAGGAGACGGAGGAGCGGCTGATGATCGGCGGCACCGCCAATCTCACCCGCTTCGGGCACGACTTCCCCCTGATGATCCGGCCGGTGCTGGAGGCGTTGGAGGAGCAGGTCGTGCTGCTCAAGCTGCTCGGCGAAGCCAAGGATTCGGGCATGACGGTGCGAATCGGCCATGAGAATGCTCACGAGGGCCTGAACTCCACATCGGTCGTCGCCGTCGGCTACGGTTCGGGCGACGAGGCAGTCGCCAAACTCGGCGTGGTCGGACCGACCCGCATGGACTACCCCGGAACGATGGGAGCGGTACGCGCAGTGGCACGTTACGTCGGACAGATCCTGGCGGAGTCGTAAGTGGCCACGGACTACTACGCGGTCCTGGGCGTACGGCGTGACGCCTCGCAGGACGAGATCAAGAAGGCATTCCGCCGTCTCGCCCGCGAGCTGCACCCGGATGTGAACCCGGACCCGAAGACGCAGGAGCGGTTCAAGGAGATCAACGCCGCTTACGAGGTGCTCTCGGACCCGCAGAAGAAGCAGGTCTACGACCTCGGTGGCGACCCGCTCTCCGCGTCCGGCGGCGGTGGCGGCGGCGCGGGCGGCTTCGGTGCCGGCTTCGGCAATTTCTCCGACATCATGGACGCGTTCTTCGGCCAGTCCTCGCAGCGCGGCCCGCGCTCGCGGACGCGCCGCGGCCAGGACGCCATGATCCGTCTCGAAGTGACCCTGGACGAGGCCGCCTTCGGCACGACCAAGGAGATCCAGGTCGACACCGCCGTCGTCTGCACCACGTGCAGCGGCGAGGGCGCGGCCCCCGGCACCTCCGCGCAGACCTGTGACATGTGCCGCGGCCGCGGTGAGGTCTCCCAGGTCACCCGCTCCTTCCTCGGCCAGGTCATGACCTCCCGGCCGTGCCCGCAGTGCCAGGGCTTCGGCACCGTGGTGCCGACCCCGTGCCCGGAGTGCGCCGGCGACGGCCGCGTCCGCTCGCGCCGCACCCTGACGGTCAAGATCCCGGCCGGTGTCGACAACGGCACCCGCATCCAGCTGGCGGGCGAGGGCGAGGTCGGCCCCGGCGGCGGCCCCGCCGGCGATCTGTACGTGGAGATCCACGAGACCCCGCACTCGACGTTCCAGCGCCGGGGCGACGACCTGCACTGCACGGTCACCATCCCGATGACGGCCGCGGCCCTGGGCACGAAGGTGCCGCTGGAGACCCTGGACGGCATCGAGGAGATCGACATCAGGCCGGGCACCCAGTCCGGGCAGTCGATCCCGCTGCACCAGCGCGGCGTGACGCACCTGCGGGGCGGCGGCCGCGGCGATCTGGTCGTCCACGTCGAGGTGATCACCCCGAACAAGCTCGACCCGCAGCAGGAGGACCTCCTGCGCCAGCTCGCGAAGCTGCGCGGCGAGGAGCGACCGATGGGCGAGTTCAAGCCGGGTCAGCAGGGGCTGTTCTCGCGACTGAAGGACGCGTTCAACGGACGGTAGGCGCCTGACTCCTCCGGAGTGACCGCATGTCGGCGCAACGGCCGCTGATGCCAGACGTGATGAAGCCCGGCCGGGGCACACCCCGGCCGGGCTTCCGCATGTCGGGGCCCGTGCGGCCTTCGCGTTCGATTCGGCCGCGTGCCCGGGGCGTGACACGATGTGGTCATGGCTTTTGAATCCAGGGGGGCCTCCGCGCTGACCGGCCTGTCCCGGTATCCGATCGTGCAGGCCCCCATGGCCGGCGGCGGCTCCGGGCCGGCGCTGGCCGCGGCGGTCTGCGAGGCGGGTGGCCTGGGGTTTCTCGCCGCCGGGTACAAGACGCCGGCCGCGATGTACGAGGAGATCAAGCAGCTCCGCGCCCGTACGGCCAAGCCCTTCGGCGTGAACCTCTTCATGCCGCAGCCCCCCGCCGCCGACCCGGCCGCCGTCGCGGTCTACGCCGAGCAGCTCGCCGGTGAGGCCACCTGGTACGACACGCCGCTCGGCGACCCGCACCAGGCGTGCGACGACGCCTACGACGCCAAGCTGGCGATCCTCCTCGACGACCCGGTCCCCCTGGTCTCCTTCACGTTCGGCTGCCCGTCCCCGAAGGCGCTGGAGTCGCTCGCCCGGGCCGGCACGGTGACGGTCGTGACCGTCACCTCGGTCGCCGAGGCGGAGGCCGCCCGGGACGCGGGCGCGGACGCGCTGTGCGTCCAGGGCGTCGAGGCCGGCGGCCACCAGGGCACCCACCGCGACGACCCGCACGCGGACGGCGCGGGCGTGGGCCTGCTGTCCCTGCTGACCCAGGTCCGTGCGGCCGTGGACCTGCCGGTGATCGCCTCGGGCGGTCTGATGCGCGGTGCGCAGATAGCGGCCGTGCTCGCCGCCGGCGCCGGCGCCGCGCAGCTCGGCACCGCGTTCCTCGTCTGCCCGGAGTCCGGCGCCCACCCGCTGCACAAGCAGGCGCTGACCGATCCGCTGTACGGGGGTACGGAGTTGACCCGCGCCTTCTCCGGCCGCCCGGCCCGCGGCCTGGTGAACCGTTTCATCCGAGAGCACGGCCCGTACGCCCCCGCCGCGTACCCCCAGGTCCATCACCTGACGGCCGGTCTGCGCAAGGCGGCCGCGGCGGCGGGCGACCCGCAGGCCATGAGCCTGTGGGCGGGGCAGGGGCACCGCCTGGCGCGCGAGCTTCCGGCGGGCCGGCTCGTCGAGCTGCTGGCCGCCGAACTCGACGCCGCGCGCAGGACATTGACGCAGGACGGCGCGGAGCGGGACGGCGCCGCGCCGCAGGGCGAGCCGCTGACCGGCGAGGCGCCGGGCGACGGGTCGCGAGGAGTTGAGTTGCGAGGGAGCGAGTCATGACAGCGCCGGTCTTCCTGGTCGAGGAGGGGGCCCTCACGGGTGTCTTCCCCGGTACCGTCTTCCCGCTCTCCGGCCCCGAGGGGCGGCACGCGGTCTCGGTCCGCCGGCTCACCGTCGGCGAGGACATCGTCCTGACGGACGGCGAGGGCACCGGCGCGTCCGGCACCGTCGCCGCCGTCGAGGGCAAGGACCGCCTCGACGTCGCCGTCACCTCCGTCCGCTCCGAGCCGCTGCCGGAGCCCCACATCACCGTGGTCCAGGCCCTGCCCAAGGGCGACCGCGGGGAGCTGGCCGTGGAGACGATGACCGAGACGGGCGTCGACGCGATCGTCCCGTGGTCGGCGGCGCGCTGCATCACCCAGTGGAAGGGCGAGCGCGGCGCGAAGTCGCTGAGCAAGTGGCGCGCGACGGCCCGCGAGGCCGGCAAGCAGTCCCGGCGGCTGAGATTCCCGCAGGTGGCCGACCTGATGACGACCAAGCAGGTCGCCACGCTGCTGGCCGACGCCGCGTTCGCGGCCGTCCTCCACGAGGAGGGCTCCAGCGCGCCGCTCGCCACGGCGGAGCTGCCCGCGACGGGCACCATCGTGCTCATCGTCGGCCCCGAGGGCGGCGTCTCGCCCCAGGAGCTCACCGCGTTCGCCGAGGCGGGCGCGCGGCCGTACCGGCTGGGCCCGAGCGTCCTGCGCACGTCCACGGCGGGCACGGCGGCGACGGCGCTGCTGCTGGGACGGACGGGCCGCTGGTCCTGAGGTATCCGGCCGGGGGGCGGGGCGTCGGCTCAAGGTAGGCCGTTTTGGGGATGCATTGCTCATGTCGCAGCTTCACACCCGGGATTACGAGCGCATGCTCGACCTCGTCGTCGCGGTACTCGAGAACAACGACCCGGAGTCGCTGGGTCATCTGATCGCGGCGCACCTGCTCGACGCGTTCGGCTGCAGCACCGTGATCTTCGCGAGGATGCAGGTGCCGAGGCGGCTGGGGCAGGCGGAGGGCTGGGCGCCGGAGTCGCTGGACGGGGTGGACGCCCTGGTCCGGCGCCGGGTGGGCCAGCAGCACCCGCTGGTCGGCTACCTCGCCGACGGGCACCGCAGCCCGGTGTCCATGAACCAGCTCTGCGACCTCTGGCGCCACCTGGAGTGCTCCAGCGAGGCGCGCCGGGACTACGGCACCAACCAGCAACTGGGCCTGCCCCTGCCGTCCGACGGCGGTGCGCTGCGCGCGGTGTCCCTGGGCCGGAAGGGGTCGGACTTCAGTGCGCGCGAGCTCGCGTTCGCCACGCGGATACAGCCGCTGCTCATCAGCGCGGACAGCCATGTGCGCGAGCTGCGGCGGCTGCGGGCGCTGTCCACCGGCCTGGTGCTCCCCACCGAGGGGCACGGCCTGACGCCGCGTGAGCAGACGGTCCTGGGGCTGCTCGCGGAGGGGCTGACGGCCGATGTGATCGGCCGCCGCCTCACGATCTCGCCCCATACGGTCAACCGCCACCTGGAGAAGATCTACCGCAAACTGGGCACCAACAACCGGGTCTCGACGGTGTCGCTGGCCCGGCAGGCGGGCCTGGTGCCATGAGTAGGGAGTTCTTCCTATGGCGGCGCGTGGACGGCCGTCGGATGCTGTGACCAGCACAAAGCGCCGACGCCGACCACGGGGGAGTGGGCGTCGGCGCGCTCGTTCCCCAGCGGCGGGCCCCGGGTCCCGCCCGCGGCGGGTGCAAGGCCGGACCGCCCGCGGCGTGTCCAAGGCCACAGGCCCTGCGCCCGACTTTGTTCGCGACTCGCCTGGCTGCGACCGATCGGTGATCGACAATCCACTATTTTTGACGGTGGATAGTCGGGACCTCGGTGGGGGAGGCGAGCCGTGGGCGACGGCCGTGACAGTGGCAAAGTGTTGGACATCAAGACGGCGGACCTGAAGGCGTCCGCGCCGGTCTTCCACACGCAGAGCGTCAAACTGAGCGAAGCGCTCACCAAGCTCATCACTACCCTGGACGGCCTGGGCAAGCCGTGGGGCGAGGACGACTCCGTCAAAAAGTTCGCCACCGAGTACCCCAAGCGGCAGAAGGAGATCGAGCAGGCGACCGGCACCCTCGTGCTGGGCCTGGTCAGCATCCACGAGGCGATGCTCGACATGGCGGACGGCCACGTCGACAACGACGCCCTGATCGCGGGCATGTTCAACAAGAAGGCCCCCCAGGGAGCCGACGGCAAGGGCGCCAAGTGAGCATCGAGGACGAGGCCAAGAACATCCTCGAAAAGCTCGGCCTCAAATGGCCGGACGGCGACCCGGGGAAGCTGCGGAAGGCCGCCACCGCCTGGAACACCTTCGCCGACAGCGTGGAGAAGATCCGCACGCCGGTGAACAACACGGCGACCTCCCTCATCCACAACAACAAGGGTGAGGCGATCGACGCCTTCGAAATCTTCTGGGCCCGCTACGCCGCCAAGGGGGAGAAGGGCTGGCTCTACGACATCCCGAAGGCCGCCCGCGAGATGGCCGATGCGCTGGAAAAGCTCGCCGCCGCCATCGACGACGCGACCGACAAGCTGTGGACCCAGATCAGCATCCAGGCCGCTGTCATCGTGGCCGGTGTCGGCCTGGCCTGGCTCACCGCCGGCCTCTCGACGGCCGCGTCCGCCAGCGCGGCGGCGGCGATCATCGAGCTGGGCGCCGCGGTGGGCGTCAGCATCTCCACCGTCGTGGCCGAAGTCGTCGCCGCGACCGTCATCTCGGCGGCGTTCGGCGGCGTGGAGTCCGTCACCGTCAACCTGGCCGTCGCCCAGACCCTCAAGATCAGCACCGGCCTTCAGGACGGCGTGAGCCTGGACGACATCAACCACGCCGCCAAGGAAGGCATGATCGTCGGCGGTGCGTTCGGGGGCTTCGGCGGCCTGGCGAAGAACAGCGTCAGACTCGGCGGGCAGATGTCACCCCTGATGCGGGGCGCCCGCCCCAACCTCCTCGAACAAGGCGCCGCCGGCCGGCCCACCGCGAACATCAAGGGCTGCCGCGACCCGATCGACGTCGCCACCGGCGCCATGATGCTGCCCCAGACCGACGTCACCCTGCCGGGCGCCCTGCCGCTCGTCCTCGAACGGACACACCTGTCGTCGTACCGGGCGGGCGGCTGGTTCGGCCCGACGTGGGCCTCCACGCTCGACGAGCGCGTCCAGCTCGACGCCGAGGGCGTGGTGTTCGTCGCCGCCGACGGCATGCGCCTCGTCTACCCCGTCCCGAAGCCGGGGGAGCCGGTCCTGCCCGTCAAGGGCCCCCGCATGCCCATGGAGTGGGACGGCAGGCCCGACGGCGTCTTCACGGTCACCGACCCGTTCGCCGGCGTCGTCCGCACCTTCAGCCGCCCGGCCCCCACGGACGCTCCCGGCGCCGTCCAGCTGCCCCTGGACAGCGTCCACGACCGCAACGGCGCGCGCATCGACATCGAGCGCGCGGCGAACGGCACGCCCACCGCCGTCCGGCACTCCGGCGGCTACTACGTCGCCGTCGACACGGACGGCCCGCGGATCACCGGCCTGCGCCTGCTGGACGAGGCCCCGTCGCCGTACGAGCCGATGCAGGCACTCGGCCGGGGCACCGTCCTGGTCCGCTACGGCTACGACGAGGCGGGCAACCTCACGGAGGTCGTCAACTCCACCGGCAAGCCGCTGCGGTTCACCTACGACGCCGAGGGCCGGATCACCTCTTGGACCGACCGCAACGGCACGTCGTACGGCTACGTCTACGACGAGCGGGGCCGCGTCGTCCGCACGGAAGGCAGCGACGGCTTCCTCTCCGGCAGCCTGGTCTACGACGACGACACCCGCAGCATGACCGTCACCGACTCCCTGGGCGCGCGGGCCACGTACCGGCACAACGCCGACTGCCAGGTGATCGAGGAGACGGACGCGCTGGGGCACACCACCCTCACGGAGTGGGACGAGCGGGGCGAATCCCCCGTGGCCGTCACGGACCCGCTGGGCCGCACCACCCGCTACACCTACGACGAGACGGGCAACCTCACCGGCGTCACCCTGCCGGACGGCATGGCGGGGACGGCGGTCCACGACGCCCTCTGCCGCCCGACCGAGGTCACCGAGCCCGGCGGCGCGGTCTGGCGGCACACGTACGACGAGCGTGGCAACGTCCTCGCCACGGTCGACCCGGCCGGGGCCGTGACCCGCTACGGCTACGACGAGTCGGGCCACGTCGCATCCGTCACCGACGCCCTCGGGCACACCACCCGCGTCACCTGTGACGCCGCGGGCCTGCCGGTCGCCGTCACCGATCCCCTCGGTCACACGACGACCGTCCGCCGTGACACCTTCGGCCGCGTCGTCGAGACGACCGACCCGCTGGGCCGCACGACACGCATGACCTGGACCGTCGAGGGCAAGCCGAGCCGGCGGGAGGACGCGGACGGTCGGCGCGAGACCTGGACGTGGGACGGCGAAGGCAACCTCCTCACCTACACGGACGCCGCGGGGAACGTCACCCGCCACACCTCGACCCACTTCGACGTTCCCGCCACCCGCACCGAGGCGGACGGCACGGAGTACGCCTTCGCGTACGACACGGAACTGCGGCTGACCGGCGTCACGAACCCGCAGGGCCTGACCTGGTCCTACGTGTACGACGAGGCCGGCCGCCTGACGGCCGAGACGGACTTCAACGGCCGGACGCTCACGTACACGCACGACGCGGCGGGCGGGCTCACCTCCCGGACCAACGGCGCCGGAGAAACGATCCGCTTCACGCGGGACGCGCTGGGGCGGGTGATCGAGCAGGACGCCGGTACGGGCGGGACGTCCTCCTTCGCCTACGACGCGGCGGGCAGTCTGCTCCGGGCGGCCGGCCCGGACGCCGAGATCGAGTGGGAACGGGACGTCTTCGGCCGCCCGCTGTCGGAGACGGTCAACGGCCGGGCGACCACCTACGCCTATGACGCGCTGGGCCGCCGGACCGAGCGGGTCACCCCGTCGGGCCTGCGCTCGGAGTGGACGTACGACGCGGCCGGGCACCCCACGGAACTGCGCTCCGAAGCCGGGTCGCTGACCTTCGCCCACGACGCGGCGGGCCGGGAGACCGCGCGCGGCCTCGGCGGCGGGGCGACGCTCACCCAGAGCTGGGACGCGTCCGACCGGCTGACGACCCAGGTGGTCACGGGCGCGGAACGACTCCTCCAGCACCGCTCGTACGCGTACCGCGAGGACGGCTACCTCACGGAAATTCGCGAACTGACGTCCGGCACACGCCGTTTCGACCTGGACCGCTCCGGTCGCGTGACCGGGGTGCGGGCGCACGGCTGGACGGAGCGGTACGCGTACGACGCGACGGGCAACCTCACCCATGCGTCGGCGCCGGCGCACGAGTCGCCCGGCGACCGCGAGTTCGACGGCACGCTGATCCGCCGGGCGGGCCGCGTGACATACGAACACGACGCGCAGGGCCGCCTGATCCGCAAGTCCCACAAGCTGCTGAGCGGCGGGTCACGGACGTGGCTGTTCGAATGGGACGCCGAGGACCGCCTGACGGGCGCGGTGACGCCGGAGGGGGAGAGCTGGGCGTACGCGTATGACCCGCTGGGCCGCCGAATATCGAAGCGGCGGCTGACGGACGAGGGCGGGGTGGCCGAGGAGGTCACCTTCGCGTGGGACGGCACGAGGCTGTCGGAACAGACGACGGTGGACGGCGCGGTCACGACGTGGGACTACGCGCCGGGCACGCACCGGCCGGTGACGCAGACGGACCACCGGCAGCTGGTGCGCGCCGCGGGCGAATCGCTGATCGAGCAATTCACCGGCGACCAGGCCGATGCGGATCACAGCACGCGCTTCCATGCGATCGTGACGGACCTGGTCGGTACTCCGACGGAGTTGGTGACGCCGGACGGCGAACTGGCGTGGCAGCGCCGCACGACGCTCTGGGGGACGAGGCTTCCGGCGCCGCGGGACGCGGGGGTGGATTGCCTTCTTCGGTTCCCGGGGCAGTACCACGACGCGGAAACGGGGCTGAATTACAACTACTTCCGGTATTACGACGCGGAGACGGCGCGGTACATCACGGCGGATCCGCTGGGTCTTCAGCCTGCCCCCAACCACCACGCGTATGTGGCGAACTCGCACACGCTCGGTGACCCGCTGGGATTGGCCCCGTGCCCGGTAACGGAACTGTCACCCACCACGGTGCGTTTTAGTCAGAACTCTGTAACCGAAGCTGAGGAAATCATCGGGAGTATGCGCGCAAAGGGCTGGAAGGGAGATCCGATTGACGTCGTTCGTATGCCGGATGGTCGGCTGACATCGATTGACAATACGCGTGTGCTCGCAGCCCGTTCCACTGACACACCCATTCAAGCGCGAGTGCGGAACTTCGATGACCCTCTACCAGCGGATGTAATTGAGAGTGGGCGGTTCAACACGAAGAAGGCGACTCCTGTCACCTGGGGTGAAGCCGTCACGGCTAGAATCGGTAAGCAGAGCGCAGGCTATCGCAACACCTACCCAATGGGCTCGGACATCACGGGCTGGCGAGGAGACTAAGCAGATGGATCTTCTTCCTGTTGAAGAGCTCCCCGGAGGATTTACTTACCCGGAGGAGTTCCTCCGGGCTGTGGAGTCCGGTTTGGTCGGACTCGATCCCTGGTGGCTTTTGGAAGGCACGAACCTTCGTGCACGGGTGACGGGGCTCCGAGAGCGGTTTCCGGAGCGTCGTCTCATGCCATTCGCGCGACGCGAGGACAACGATGACGTCGCATGTTGGGATCTTGAAGCCGACGTAGTGCGCGTTATTCACGACTTCTCCTCGCCTGGGCGGGAGAATCGGCGTGAGTTCGCCACGTTCTACGACTGGTTGCGGGCAGCCCTGGAAGATTTCATCGAGTTTGAGTGACTTCGCCTTCAGTGGTCGAGGTCTCCTCCTTTTATTCGGGCTAGGAGGCGGTGGAGTCTGGTGACTGTCGTGATGACTGTCGCGTAGGGTGTGGCGCTCTCGCGAAGATGGATCTCTCGGGCCGGAGCAGAAGCCAGATGGATACATGTGGACCCTGCCTCGCAGTATGACGACTTCTGCCAGTGCAGTTCAGTCATAACTCTCTGCCTTCGGGTCGAATTCATGTTGCTATGTTGAGAGTGTCGGCCTTGATGTGGGATATGAGGGGGCGCAGTCTGGCGGGCACCGTGCTGAGTACTGCTTTTGGGGCGTCGCTCTCATGGAGAAGGATTGTGCCGGTAGGGGTTGCGGTCAAGTAGACGCAAGCGGATGCCTCCTCGCTGTACGTGGACTTCTGCCAGCTCAGCTCGGTCACGTTCGTTCTCCCCTCAGAGGATCTGCGCGATGTGGTGTATGAGGTCGCGGGACGCGGCCTCATCGCTGGCGACCGTCTCCATGCGGTCCAACATCAAGCGGTACTTCTCCAACTGCGCCGGTGCGTCGACCAGGGCGCCGCCGTGAGCGACATCAAGCGTCGCGGCGTCGAGTTGGGGAACCGGGCCGTGGAAGTAATCCACCCCATGTCCCGTCGTCGGGAAGGATGTACCTCCGAACGGGATCACCCGAATGGTGATGTTGTGCCGCTCACTCATGCCGATCAGGTGGTTGAGCTGAGCCTTGGCAGTCGCGGGTCCGCCGAACTGCATGCGCAGAACAGCCTCGTGAATGATGGCCGTATAGTGCGGCGGATCATCCCGATAGAGGACCGCCTGCCGCTTGATCCGGTGAGAGACCCGATGTTCGATCTCATGAGCCAGCAGCGGTGGCACTGCCTCACGGAAGATCGCCCGAGCTTGGTCCGTGGTCTGTAGCAAGCCGGGTACGTTGATGACTTGGGCGACCCGCAATCTGGTGGCGTGATGCTCCAGTTCGGCGAGATCGGTCAACCCTGCGGGGAGGAACTCCCGGTACTCCTCCCACCACCCGCGCCTTCGCTCGCCTGTCATCCCCGCCAGGGCCTCGATCAACGCCGGTTCCGAACAGTCGTAGGCCAGGGCCAGCGCCCGCACCCTCTCCGCGCTGACCCCGTACCGGCCGGCCTCGATGTTGCTGATGCGCGACTGAGTGATGCCGAGCCGCATACCGGCCTCCGTGGCGGACAGGTCGGCGCGCTCTCTGAGTCTTCGTAGCTCAGTGCCAAGTCGCCGTCGCCGGACGGTCGGTAGAGGTGTGCTCGGCGGCATTGCGCTCCTCTTTTTTCGCACATGCGTGTGCTGCTGTCACTCGTTCAGGTCTCATGGGCTACGGCTCACGGATTACATGGAATGTAGTCCGTGAAGAAAGCTACGGTGTGGCGCACGCCACTCCGAATGGCTCAACTTCGCCCCCTGTCAGGAGACTTCCATGGCCACCGTAGCCAACCCACAGCCCTGGACGTACACCCTCGAACTGCCGCGCGACCCCCGTGCCGCCGGTGTCGCCCGCGTCGCCGTCCGGACCGTGCTCGGCGCGCACGGCATGGCCGAATTCGTCGACACCGCCGAACTGTTGGCCTTCGAGCTCGTCACCAACGCCTACGTGCACACCGACGGCCCCTCCTCCGTGCGGCTGCGTGGCGCGGAGGGGCAGCCGCTGCGGGTCAGCGTCTGGGACACCAGCCCCGAGATCCCCCCGTTCTTCGGCAATCACGCCGTCGGCGGCGGGCGCGGGCTGACGCTCGTGCAGCGGTGTGCCGCCGCCTGGGGCAGCTACGCCTTCGAGCCGGACAGTCTCGGCTCCACCCGCGGCAAGATGCTCTGGTTCGAACTGGCCCCACCCGAGCGCCCGGCGTTCGTCTCCCCCTTGGGGTGCGCTCAGTGCGCCGAGCTGGAGACCGCTCGGCGGCGGGCCGCCCTCGGTGACGACCGAGAAGCGGCCGTCGACGCCACCATCGCCGTGCGGCAGCACTTCCGCAGCGCCCACCTGCTCCCCGTCCGTCCGAAGTCGGAAGCGGTACGTTTGCGACGCTGAAGCTCGCCACGACCCCCGCCCCGCGTCCCCAACCCACCCCAAAACCCAGCAGCCCCCCGCCCGGCCCCCGTGTTAGCGTCCCGCGTGAGCCAGATCCACAACACCCGCCCCGAGACCCGCGCCGACCTCCCCGCCGTCCGCGCCATCCACCTCGCCGCGTTCGACACCCCCCTCGAAGCCGACCTCGTCGACGCTCTGCGCACCGACCCCGCCTGGATCGACGGCCTGTCCGTCGTCGCCGAAACCCCGGACGGCACGCTCGCCGGGCACGCGCTGCTCACCCGCTGCCACATCGGTGACACCCCGGCCTTGTGCCTGGCCCCCGTCGCCGTGCTCCCCGACCACCAGCGGAGCGGGCTCGGTTCCGCCGCCGTCCGTGCGGTTCTCGAAGCCGCCCGCGGTATGGGCGAGCGCTTCGTCGTCGTCCTCGGGCACCCGGACTACTACCCGCGGTTCGGTTTCCGCCGGGCCTCCGCCGCAGGGATCGGGCTCACCATCGACGTTCCGGACGAGGCCCTGATGGCCCTCGCTCTCGACGACGGTCACCCGCTGCCGAGCGGCACTGTCCACTACGCCGCACCCTTCGGCATCTGACCCGAGGTCCGGGCCGTCGTCAGGCGCGGGTCAGCAGGATGTACCCCCCGAGGGTCATGAGCAGCGCGAACGGGATCATCACCGCCCCCAGGGTCCGGGCGTACCACGCGGTGCCCATGTAGGGCGACGGGGGCGGGCCGAGGCGGCCGGTCGCCTGGTGGATGAGTTCGACCCGCTTGCGGGTGCGCTCCACCTTGCGGGTCACCGTGCCCCGCACGTTGAACGCCAGGACGAGGCCGAAGACCACGCCGGCTATGCCGAACAGGAGGAAGAGGAGAGGGAGGAAGATCGACATCGTGCGAGCTTAATCCGCCCTCTCCGTCCTCAAACGCGCACGCTCACCCGCAAGCGCGCCCGTTCCTGTCCGGGTCGAGCCTCAGCGGGTCCTCCTTGCCGTTGACCTTCAGGTTCTTGTAGCCGTGGGACTTCAGCCACTGGCAGCGGGCCTGCGGCGTCGCGGCGACCTTCTTCGGGAACTTCGTCGGGACGCACACGTTCGCCGCCCCGTAGTGCCGGTCGCAGCCCGAGATCTGCGCGTCGACCTGTGCCGACGCCCGCTTGGGCTGGGACTTCTTCGCCGTCTGCGCCATGTCGCCCGCGAAGTGGTGCACCATCGGTGCCGCCATGGCCTCCGGGCCGCCGAGGTGGACCCAGGAGGCGACCGAGGGGACGCCGGCCGCGTCGACCGCGTACAGCATGTACCAGCCGGGCGGCGCCAGGTTGGGGTTGCTGGTGACGTTGAGGTCGATGGTCTTACCGTCGGAGCCGACGGTCAACGGCAGGTCGACGAAGCGCTGGTTGGGGTCGGAGGAGTGGGTGACGGCCGCCGGACGGATCAGCTCGGCCTTCACGATCGGCCGGTCCACCGTGATCCGCTGGGTGCTGGCGTACTGCCACTTGTCCGACGCGACCGACGTGATCTGCGGGCGCGCGCCCTTGTACAGGTACGGCGGGGTGTAGATCGAGACATGGTCGTCGAACGTGCCGTTGCCGGGGTTGTCACCGACCGCCATCACCCGGCCGTCGGGCAGCAGGAACGCCGAGGAGTGGTACGTCCGCGGGATCGGGTCCGTGGCCAGGCCCGGCTGGAACGTGTCCGTCGCCGGGTTGAAGAAGCTGGCCTCGTACACCGGATCGGCCCGGTCGTGCAGCCCGCCGCCGGTCTCCAGGACCTTGCCGTCGGGCATCAGCACCGCGGAGACGTACATCTTGCCCTGCGCGCCCGTCTGCGGCTTGGGGCCCTGGCCCTGGTCGACGGTGCCCTGCGGGAGGAGCGGGCCCGGCGTGTACCGCGGGTCGGGCTTCTTGAGGTCGATGATGTCCGTGCGGCGGTTGGCCTCGGGGTTGGTGTTGACGTTGCCGCCGCCCATGGTCAGGACCCGCTGGTCCTGGGCGGGGGGCAGCAGGACGCTCGCGGACTGGTCGCGGTTGTCCTTGTCCTGGAGGCCCGGGACGTCCTTGATGGTGTTGGCGCCGTAGTCGTAGACGGACGCGCCCGTGCCGGGGGTGCCGTTGCCGAAGACGTGGCTGCCGGAGTAGAAGAGCCGGCCGTCCTGCATCAGCACCATCGACGGGTACAGGCCCCAGTACGACCAGGTCTGGTTGACCTCGTTCAGCGGCAGCCACTTCTGCTGCGCCTGGCTGAACTTCTCGGCCGTGACGCTGCCGGTCGAGTCCTCGCGCAGGCCGCCGAAGGTGATGACGTCGCCGTTGCCGAGGATCGTGGCGGAGGGGTACCAGTGGCCGTCGTTCATGTCGTTGGTCTTGATGTACGACTCACTGGCCGGGTCGAAGAGGTAGCTGTCCTTCAGGCCCTTGTAGCCGTGGCTGCCGTCCGCGGCGGGGTAGTCCTTGTTGCCGCTCATGATGAGGACCCGGCCGTCGGAGAGCTGGACGTGGCCGCCGCAGAACATGTCCACCGGTGTCGGGATGGTCTTCATCTTGCCGGTCTTCGGGTCGTAGACCGCCGAGGTGAACGTCCCCGCCTTGAACATCGCCGGGTCGTTGCCCGAGCCGGCGACGAGCAGCACCTTGCCGTTGTGGAGTACGACCGAGTGCATGCTGCGGACCGGGTTCTTGAACGGCATCACCGCCCAGCTGCCCTTGGTGCAGGCGGCACCGGCGGTGCACACGTCGCCGGGGGCCGGCTGGGTGGCGTCCTCCATCGCGTAGTCGTCGGTGGTCACCGTGCCCGTGCCGTAGACCGAGACGCCCCACGTGATCTGGTCGGTGCCCGGGGGCACGACGGGGGTGCGGACCTCGGTGCGGGTGTACGCCCCGGCGACCGGGAGCGTCTTGAGGTCGGTCCAGTACTGCCAGCCGTCCTTCACGTCATGGCGGAAGACGGTGATGGACGCGTCCGGGGTGGTGCTCTTGTACCAGAGCGACAGGTCGTACTGGTGGGACGGTGTCACATTGGGGGCGCAGGAGGTGTCCTCGACCATTAACGCCTTGCGGTCCCCGTCGACCCGCCGGGTGATCGACACGGCCATCGCCTTGGCACCGCCGTGGGCGTCCGGTGTGGAGGTGACGGTGAAGTCGTTGTCGCCCCAGCCGGACTTCTGCCAGCACGTCGGCAAGCCGTCGGGCCGCACGGACTCCAGGCCCGGGTTGACGAGGAGATTGGAGCCGGCCTCGGCGGGCCCCGGTGCGGAGAGCAGCAGGCCGAAGGAGGCGGAGGAGGCGAGGAGCAGCGCGGCGGCGGCGCGGGTGCGTCTGGCGCGTTTCTTGAGGGCGGTGCGTCGGGGGGCGGTCAGTGGCATGGACTGGTCCCTTCTCCGCGGCGGGGCGTGGCCGGCCCCGGGGCTCGCCCGGGGCCGGTGCCGTGGTCGCGGCTGGTGCTAGCGGTGCTTGCGGCTCTTGCGGGGCAGGTAGACCAGGGCCTCCGTGGCGGCGAAGCGCAGGACGAAGGTGGTGAGCAGGGCGAGCGCCGTGGCGGGGAGCACGCCGAAGTGGAGGGCGCCGACGAGGACGGCGATCAGCGGGATGCGCAGCAGCAGATCGGCGTTGGCCAGCAGCGCGAAGCGGGCCACGCGGTCCGCCCAGTGGCGGTGTCGCCGGTCGCGGAAGAGCAGCACCTCGATGAGGAGGAAGTTCCACACGACGCCGAACTGGTTGGCGACGATCTCCGCCGGCAGGTAATGCAGGCCGGTACCCGTCAGCAGGTGCAGCCCCAGGAGGTTCGGCAGGAAGCCGGTGAGCCCGATGAGGCCGAAGAGGAGCATGCGGGCGACGGGGGCCGCCGTGCGCAGTGCGGTGAGGTGGCCCAGGAAGCGGAAGCCCTCGCGGGCCGTGGACTTGGACGCGCCCGCGAAGCGGTCCTGGAAGGCGAAGGGCAGCTCGGTGACGGTGGCGGGGCGGCAGCGCACCGCGAGTTCGAGCAGGATCTTGTAGCCGAGCGGCCGCAGCCCCTCCTCGGCCAGCGCGGCCGCGACCGTCTCGCGCCGGATGGCGAAGAAGCCGCTCATCGGGTCGCTGATGCCCCGCAGCAGCCGGGGGAACGTCCCCTTGGCCAGCCAGGTCGCCGAGCGGGACACGGCGACGCGGTAGCCGCCCGCCAGCCCGGCCCGGCTGCCGCCGGGGCGGTAGCGGCTGGCGACGACCAGCTCGGCGCCCTCGCGGATGCCCGCGTCCACCAGGTCGGGCACGAGGTCGGGCGGGTGCTGGAGATCGGCGTCCATGACGACGAACCAGCCGCGGCCCATCGGGTCCACGACCCGCATCCCCTCCACGACCGCCCCGCCGAGCCCGCCGACGGGCTCGTCGCGGTGGATGACGGTCACGGGGAACGGGCACGAGCGCGCCGCCCGCCGGATGACGTCCGCGGTGTCGTCCGTGCTGTCGTCGACGAAGACGACCTCGCACGGGAACCGGGAGGGCAGCGCCTCGGTGAGCCGGCGCAGCAGCTCGCCGACGTTCCCGGCCTCGTTGAAGGTGGGGACGACGACGGTGACCGTCCGCGTCCCGGCTCCGGAGCCGGACGGGCGCAGCGGCGCGGTGTCCAGCTCCTCGGCTCCGGTGCCGAAGCGTGTCATCGGGCGGCTCCCACGATCCGGCGGATCTCGATGCGGTCCTCGCCGCGGCCGAAGGCGGCGACGGGCTCGGAGTTCTCCAGGGCGGCCTTGACCACCGGCAGGTTGACGGCGTCGCGCCGGACGGTCGGCGAGGCGACCACGTAGTCCAGGTCCCGCCAGCCGTTCGGCAGGGTTTCGGCGACGGCCGGGTCGAGATCGGCCTTGTAGAACCAGATGGCGCCGGTGCCGGGTGCGTAGCCGGCGTGCACGAGGTCCAGCCAGATCGCGTCGTCGGCGAGCACGCGCGTGCGCGAGGGGTCGCCGGCCTTGTCCCGCATCCAGGCGGTGGCGCCCCGGTAGGGGGCGTTGACGTCGCTGGTCAGAGCGGTGCGGGTACCGTCGTACCAGCGCGGCCCGGCGTAGGCCACGGCCGCGGCGGCCAGCAGGACCACCGCGGTCCAGCGGGCCGGGTACCAGCGCCGGCGGAAGCCGGGGCGGGTGCGCAGCAGCGCCCCCGCGACGGACGCGGCGGCCCCGGCGAGGGCCAGGGAGACGAACGGCAGCGCCTGGATGACGTACATGGCCGGCAGGTAGCCCGAGGGGCGCATCGCGACCAGGGCGAGGATCAGCACGGCGAGTGCGGGCCCGGCCAGGGCCCGGCCCGTGAGCGACCGGCGGGCGCACACCAGCAGCACGAGGGCGGCGGCGAGCCCGCCGACCGGCAGGACCGTGTCGTAGTACAGCCAGGAGTCCAGCACCTCGTGGGCCGCGGAGCCGCTGTCCAGGATGAAGCCGGAGCCCGCCCGGCTCATCTGGTACGTGACGCCGTCGTAGAGCGAGACGTGACCGGGGCCGGGGAGCAGCTCGTGGTTGAGCAGCGCGAACAGCGGATACGACAGCCCGATCAGCACGCACGCCGTGATCGCGCCCGTGACGGCGAACTTGCGGGTGTCGCGGTGGCTGTGGCGCCACATCGTCACCAGCAGCGCCGGCAGGACGACCAGCATGGTCTCCTTCGACAGCACGGCGACGGCGGCGGCCACCCCCGCGCCGAAGTGGTGCCACAGGTGCCGGCGCGGGGAGGCGGCCAGGCAGAAGGCCAGCAGCATCCACATCACGGCGATGTTGTCGAGGAAGATCTCCCGCTGGAGGACGACCGAGAGCGGGGACAGCCCGAACAGGGCCATGCCCAGCCCCGCCGCCCAGTGCTGCAGCCCCAGCCGCCGCCCCAGCGCGTACACCAGCACCGAGCTCACCGCGGTCACCACCAGCATCGCGCAGCGCATCGGGGCGACGGTGAGGGTCTCGGGCGCGACGAGCGAGGGAAGCCAGGTCAGGGCTGCGATCTGCACCCAGCCCACGGGCGGGTGGTCGTACCAGTACGTGTAGTGGGCCAGGCCCTTGCCCTGCTGGACGGCCCACGCCTGGGCAAGATAAGTGCCCTCGTCGTCACTGAGGTTGGGGTAGCCGGTGGTGTTCCAGCCCTGGACGAGCAGGATCGCGACCAGCAGCAGCCCGCACAGCAGCAGATCGGGCCGGGACCGGCGCAGCCGCAGCACCGGCCTGAGCGTCACCGGTGTCGTCCGGGGCAGGGCGGCCGTGCGGGCCTGGGCGTCGGGAAGGGAGGGGACCAGTGGTGTCAGCGGGCTCACGAGGCGACGTCCTCTCGGGTGAGGTGCGCGCCGACGTGCTGCGTCAGCTCCCACTCGTTGCGGCCCCGGTGCTCCCGCCACACCGCGCGGATCGCGGCCCCGGCCAGCATGAGCTGGTAGAAGGGCCCGCCGGCGATGAGCTTGAGGTAGTGCGCCAGCCGCACCCGGAAGCCGTACTGCTTGCCGAAGTCGTGCAGCCCGACGATCTCGAAGACGAAGGTGAGGAAGGCGGCGACGGCCGGCAGGAACGTCACCACGGCGACGTAGACGGGCACGTGGAGCAGCAGCGTCACCAGGATGTTCACCGGGATGATCAACCCGGTGAACGCCTGGAAGAACGGGGTCATCAGGGTGTAGCGGGCGAGCATCCGCTGCCCGAAGCTTGGCAGTTGCTTCCAGTCCTTCTTGCGGTAGACCTGGAGGAATCCCTGGTTCCAGCGGGTGCGCTGCTTGAGCAGGCTCATCAGGGAGCCCGGGGTCTCCTCGCGGGTGACCATCTCCGAGTCGTACGCGACGACGACGCGCTTGCCCTTGCTGGACAGCCGTACGCCCAGGTCGCAGTCCTCGGCGAGGCACTCGGGGTCCCAGCCGCCGGCCTCGCGCAGCACGTCGGTGCGGACGAAGACGGTGTTGCCGCCGAGC
This sequence comes from Streptomyces sp. NPDC046215, assembly GCF_040646215.1. Lineage (NCBI taxonomy): Bacteria > Bacillati > Actinomycetota > Actinomycetes > Kitasatosporales > Streptomycetaceae > Streptomyces > Streptomyces sp. NPDC046215. Next base: position 27,571 of record NZ_JBEYZW010000059.1, read on the forward strand.
GGGATGAAGCCCTTGAGCGCGTGCAGGTGGAGGCGGCTGCGGAACCAGAAGAAGTACTCCAGGCAGTTGCGCAGGCTGTACCAGCTGGAGTGGAAGTTGATCAGCTGGACACCACCCTGCACCACGTCGGCGCCCGTCGAGCGGAACGCGTGGTCGACGTGGGTGAGGAGCGCCGGGTGCACCTGGTCCTCGGCGTCGAAGACGCCCACCACGTCGCCCAGGCAGTGCGGGAGGGCGGTGTTGAGGGCCTTGGGCTTGTTCTTCGCCAGGTGGGTGTCGACGACGACCCGCACCCGGTTGGGCGCGGCGGCCGCGGCCCGCTCGGCGACCTCGGCGGTCTCGGGGTCGTCGTGGCCGACGATGACGAGGATTTCGAACCGGCCGTGGGTGGACTCCAGCAGCCGGTTGACCGTATGTTCGAGGACGGCTTGTTCGTGTCTGGCCGGGACGAGCAGGGAGAAGGACAGCTCGCCGCTGCCGGTGGGCGGCTCGAAGCGGGTCGCTGCGAGCGTCTCGGGCGTACGCCAGGCGTGCATCTGCCACCAGAGCGTGAAGGCCGCCATCCAGAACAGCGTCAGTGACACAGCACAGACGAATACGGACGTGAGCAAAGAAGTCCCCCCTATGAGCTGCCGCCGGGGTGCGCCGCGGCACCGCTGAGTCAGCCGTCAGCGGTGCGACTGCCAAGACCCCCCGGCGCCCGCTGCTGCGCGGCATGCCCCCGCACGCGACTCCCCAGTGCGCGTGCGTGCTCCCCTTCGCAGGAGAGCGTACGGGGGAGAAGTGAAACCTTGATGCGTAAATGATAAAACCCGTGTTTCCGAACTCACGGGCGATAGCGAGTAGTTGACATTTTAACGGCCTTCGCGCGGCGCGAAGCTCTCAACTCCGCTTCAACCAACCGGAGTTGGGCTTCCGTCGGAGCCGTGATGGTGGGAAGCTGTCCTCTATGGGGGCATTGAGGCACCTACGGGACCGGCGGGTGCTGTCCGTGGCCGCGGTGGTGGCTCTCCTGGGCCCGGCCGCGCTCGCGCTCAGCGGCTGCGAACCGGCGTCGGCCGACGGGCTCGACGCGGTGACCGCCGCCGTCACCACCGACAAGCGGGCCACCGGACTGCTGAAGGACAAGGGCTACCCCGTGCAGTGGATGACGTGCACGGGCCGGGTGGAGGACCCGGGCGCCAACGACAAGGGCTCGCCGCACCCTGTCTCGGCCATCGGCGTCGAGTGCGAGGGTCGGACGGGCGGCGGACAGAAGATCATCGTCTACGGCCGGGTCACTGGGATGCACGGTGAGACGTGCGTGCGGGGCAGGCTCACCGCCAAGGTCGACGGGAAGACCGCCTTCTCCGTCGCCGTGCTCGGCGAGTGCTCCGGCAGCGGCGTCACCACGGGCGGCTCCGGGGGCAAGCCGGATGACAGCAACGACGGCAAACACGACGGCAAGAACGGTGACAAAAGCGGTGACAAGCACGATGGCAAGGGCCATGAGCCCGGGCCGGACTGCACCGACAAGCACCCGCACGACCAGCACCGGGGGAAGTAGAAGGGCACCCGGCGGGCCCGCTTAGGCTGGGCCCCATGCCCGACGAGTCCTCTCTCTCCCCGCTCTCCCCGCTCATCAAGAGCCTGCGCACGGCGGTGGACGCCGCCCCCGACGACGTGCCCCTGCGCCTGCACCTCGCCCAGCTCATGCTCGACGCGGGACGGGCCCAGGAGGCCATCGCCCAGGTCGCCGCCGCCCTGCAGCGCGAACCGGGCAACACCGAGGCGCAGGCCCTGATAGCCCGCGCCGTCGCGCCCCCCGTCGCGCCGGCGGCGCCCGTCGCGCCTGCCCCGGTGCACGCCCCCATGCCCGCCGCGCCGCCCGAAGCCGCCGTCGAAGCGGAAGCGGAAGCGGAGGCCGAAGCGGAAGCCGGAGCGGAGGCCGAAGCCGCCGTCGAGACCGCAGTCACCGTCGAGACCACAGCCGCTGTCGAAGCCGTAGACGCCGCAGAAGCCGCCGCTCCGGGGTCCGGGGCGGCGTACGACTGGCGCAGTGCCGAGAGCGAGCTGTCCGAAGTCGTCCCGCCCCGCTTCGTCCAGACACCCCCCGAGCAGCAGGCGCCGCATCAGCCGCAGGAGACCCGGCAGACGCCGGTCCGGCACCTCCCGCTCGCCGCCGACGGGCAGGACACGGGCGACGACGGCTCCCTCTGGGAGGTCGAGACCGGCACCCTCACCCTCGCCGACGTCGGCGGCATGCACGAGGTCAAGGAGCGCCTGGAGGCCGCCTTCCTCGCCCCCATGCGCAACCCCGAACTGCGCAGGCTCTACGGCAAGAGCCTGCGCGGCGGCCTGCTGATGTACGGGCCGCCCGGCTGCGGCAAGACCTACATCGCCCGCGCCGTGGCCGGTGAGCTCGGCGCCCGCTTCATGTCCGTCAGCATCAGCGACGTCCTCGACATGTGGATCGGCAACTCCGAGCGAAACCTGCGCCAGCTCTTCGAGACCGCCCGCCGCAACGCCCCCTGCGTCCTCTTCCTCGACGAGATCGACGCCCTCGGCGCCAAGCGCAGCCAGGTCCGCCACAGCGGCATGCGCAACACCGTCAACCAGCTCCTGACCGAGCTGGACGGCGTCCACGCCGGGAACGACGGCGTCTTCGTCCTCGCGGCCACCAACCACCCCTGGGACGTCGACACCGCGCTGCGCCGTCCCGGCCGTCTCGACCGGATGCTGCTCGTCCTGCCGCCCGACCAGAGCGCGCGCGAGGGCATCATCCACCACCACCTCAAGGAGCGGCCCGTCGCCGGCATCGACCTCGGCAAGCTGGCCAAGCGCACCGACGGATACTCCGGCGCGGACCTCCAGCACCTGTGCGAGTCCGCGGCCGAGCGGGCGCTGATGGACTCCGTCCGCTCCGGCCAGGCCCGGATGATCAACATGGCCGACCTGCTCGGCGCGCTCGACCAGGTGCGGCCCTCCACCGGCCCGTGGTTCGCCTCGGCCCGCAACGTCGCCCAGTTCGCCAACGAAGGGGGCGCCTACGACGAGCTGCTGGCGTACCTGAAGCGGCGGAAGATGCTGTGAGCACCACCAGTCCCACTCTGGCCCGGGCCCTCGCGCTGATGGAGGTGGGCCGCTACGAGCAGGCGCGGGAACAGCTGGGCCGCCACCTCGCCGAGGAGCCCGACGACTCCTACGCCTGGGAGCGCCTGGCCGGCTGCTGCAACGACCTGGGGGACTTCATGGGCGCCCGGGAGGCGGCCCGGGAGGCCCTGCGCGCCGACCCCGACAACGCCGACGCCCACCTCCAGCGCAGCGAGGCGCTGCGGTCCGGGGGCCTGCCCTACGACGCCGCCGACGCCGCCCGCGAGGCCGTGCGGCTGCGCCCCGAGAACGCGCGCTGCCGGTTCATGCTGTCGATGGCGATACGCAGCTACCCGGGCGGGGGAAGCCTCCAGGAGGCGTACGACGTCGCACTGGAAGCGGTCCGGCTCGACCCGGATTACGTCGGCGGGCACTTCGCCCTCTACCTCGTGGCCCGCGACACCGACCGCGAGGACATCGCGGAACAGGCCCTGTTGCAGGCCCTGCGCATCGACCCCGGCAACGTCTACGCGCGCGGGGAGCTGGCCAAGCTCAAGGAGCGGACGAAGGGGGCGAAGCTGCCGGAGCTGGCCAAGGAGTACAGCGAGACCCTCAGCCTGCGGCCCGACAACGACGACATCGCGCGCCGGCTGTACTCGGTCGTCTACCGGCTGATCCAGCGCACCCGCTGGTTCGCCCTGCTCTGCCTGCTCATCGCCGCCCTCTTCGCCCGGGTCTTCCCCACGGGCGACGATCCGACCGCGCTGCCCGTCCCCCTGGGCACCCGGCTGTACGCGATCTCCCTGATGGGCCTCGTGTGGGTGGTGGGCGCCTGGCGCATCTACCGCAAGCTGCCGCAGGGCGCCCGGACGGGCATGCGGGCCGTGCTCCGGCGGATCGGCTGGTCGCGGCTCGCCGTCGCGCAGGCGCTCTGGGGAACGTCCCTCGCGGTCCTCGTCACCGCCCCGCCGTGGACCGAACGGGGCTGGCTGCAGGCGCTGGTGCTCGTGGGCGCCGTGCCCCTGGTGCTGACCATGTGGGTCCAGCGCGCGTTCATCAGCGCGGACTGACCGCCGCCGCGCCGAAGCGTGCGGGTAGCATCCGGACGGTACGAGCCGACGACCCGTAAGGAGCCACCGGTGGCGGGAGAACCGCAGGCCGACTGCCTGTTCTGCAAGATCGTCGCGGGGGAGGTGCCGGCGACCGTCGTACGGGAGACCCCGACGACCGTCGCCTTCCGTGACATCAACCCCCAGGCGCCCACCCACGTCCTGGTGATCCCCAAGGTGCACTACCCCGACGCCGCCTCCCTGGCCGCCGCTGAGCCCGCCGTCGCGGCGGACGTGCTGCGCGAGGCGGGCGAGGTCGCCGCGCAGGAGAGCGTCGACGGCTCGGGCTACCGGATAGTGCTGAACACCGGCGCGGGCGCCGGGCAGACCGTCTTCCACGCCCACGCCCACGTCCTGGGCGGCCGCGGCCTCAACTGGCCTCCCGGCTAGCACCGGCCGGAAAACGGAGCGCTCCCCTTGTCCGTACGCGAACTCGTCGTCCTCGGCACGGCCAGCCAGGTCCCCACGCGGCACCGCAACCACAACGGCTACGTCCTGCTCTGGGACGGCGAGGGCCTGCTCTTCGACCCCGGCGAGGGCACCCAGCGGCAGATGCTGCGCGCCGGGGTGGCGGCCCACGACCTGAACCGGCTGTGCGTCACGCACTTCCACGGCGACCACTCCCTGGGGCTCGCCGGGGTCGTCCAGCGCATCAACCTGGACCGGGTGCCGCACCCGGTGGCCGCCCACTACCCGGCGAGCGGGCAGCGCTTCTTTGACCGGCTGCGGTACGCCACCGCCTACCGCGAGACGGTGAAGCTGAGCGAGGAGCCGGTCTCCGGCCGGGGCGGGGTGCTCGCGAGGACCCCCTCGTACACGCTGGAGGCCCGCAAGCTCTCGCACCCCGTCGAGTCCTACGGCTACCGCCTGACCGAGCCCGACGGGCGGCGGATGCTGCCCGGCCTGCTGGCCGAGCACGGCATCACCGGCCCGGACGTGGGGCGCCTGGTGCGCGAGGGCCGGGCGGGTGACGTCACGCTCGACGAGGTGAGCGAGGTGCGGCGCGGGCAGCGGTTCGCGTTCGTCATGGACACCCGGCTGTGCGACGGGGTGTACGCCCTGGCCGAGGGGTGCGACATGCTCGTCATCGAGTCCACTTTCCTCGAAGCGGACGAAAAGCTGGCCGTCGAACACGGGCACCTGACGGCCGCCCAGGCGGCCCGGGTGGCGAGGGACGCGGGTGTGCGGCACCTGGTGCTGACGCACTTCTCGCAGCGCTACGACGACCCGGCGCTCTTCGCCGAGCAGGCCCGGGCGGCGGGATTCGAGGGCGAACTGACCGTGGCCCGTGACCTGATGCGCGTCCCACTGCCGAAGCGGCGCTGACGCGCCGCCCGTCGCGCACCGGCGAGGTCCTGTGCGGCTCGGCCGCCCCCGTAGGGGCGCGGGGAACTGCGCGCCTGGCCGTCGAGTACCCGCTGGTGACGTTCAGGCCGTCAGGTCCTGCGGTCCGTGTCGCGGTGCGCTGGCGGGAGGGGTGCGCCCGTAGGGGCGCGGGGAACTGCGCGCCCGGCCACCGCGCACCCGCTGGTGACGTTCAGGCCGTCAGGGTGGTCCCGCGGTCCGTGTCGCGGGCGTGCCGACAGGACGGCAGCGCCCGAAGGGGCGCGGGGAACTGCGCGCCCAGCTACCGCGCGTCCGCAGGTGACGCGCCCGACGTCCAGCGGGTCGCTCAAACCCGCTGCGCCCGCTCCAGGATGCGGGCCGCCACCGCCGGTGAGTCCACCAGAGGGTGCAGCGCCAAGGCCCGCAGCGCGGCCCCGCGGTCCGCGAGGACGGCCGCGTCGATCGTGGCCAGCTCGACCGCCTTCAGCTGGAGCATCAACCCCAGCTGATCCTCCCGCACCGGCGCGCACGGCAGCGGCCGGGCGCCCTTCGCGCTCACCTCGCACACCGTCTCGATGACGGCGTCGGCGCTCAGCGCCGGCACCGTCGAGCCGTTGGGCACATTCAGCACGAGCCGGGTCCGCTCGTCCCCGGCGATCGCCCGCATCAGGGCCAGCGCCACCCGGTCGTAGCCCCCGCCGTCCAGATCGCACGTGTCGCGCTGCCAGCCGCCGCTGGCGGCCCGGCTCGCGGCCCCGTAGGTCTGCTCGCGGTGCAGCCGGGTGTGCTCCCACAGCTCGTGCGCCTTGTGGAGCGCGGCGGCCGCCGCCGTAAAGAAGCCGACCTGCTGGTGATCGAGGAACTCACCGCGCGTCTCCACCGAGTCCAGCACCGAGCGCAGCGTCTCGCGGCGGAAGTAGTAGTAGTGCAGGTACTCGTTCGGCAGGGACCCCAGGGCGCGGAGCCACTCGGCCCCGAAGAGCTTGCCCTCCTCGAAGGACGTCAGCGCCCGCTCGTCGGCCAGCAGACCCGGCAGCAGCTCCCGGCCGTCCAAGGTCAACGAGCGCAGCCACCCGAGGTGGTTGAGACCCACGTAGTCGAACTCGACCCGCTCGGGGTCCGCGCCCGCGGCCCGCGCGGCCCGGCGGACCAGTCCAACGGGTGAATCGCAGATGCCGATCACCCGCTCGCCCAGCACCCTCGACATGGCCTGGGTCACCATGCCCGCCGGGTTGGTGAAGTTGATGACCCAGGCGTCCGGGGCGAGCGCCGCCACCCGCTCGGCGATCTCCAGCGCCACCGGGATCGTCCGCAGCCCGTACAGGACACCGCCCGCGCCGACGGTCTCCTGGCCCAGCACCCGCTCCGCGAGCGGAATCCTTTCATCGCGCACCCGTCCGGCCGTGCCGCCCACCCGGATCGCGGAGAAGACGAAGTCCGTCCCCCGCAGGGCGTCGTCCAGGCTGTCCGAGATCCGTACGTCCGGCGCGTCCGGTACGCCGGCCGCCTGGGCCGACAGCACGGACGCGATCACTCTCATCCGCATCGAATCGGTGTCGTACAGCACGAGTTCCGTACAGCGGCCGGGGAGACCGCGCCGCGCATCGTCCAGCAGAGCCCGGTGCACCATGGGCACGCGGAATCCGCCACCGCCGAGAATCGTCAGCCTCATACCACGGAACGTATCGCAGCATCGGGCACACTGTCCGGACCCGCACCCGTGAGAGGAGCAGCGAGGAAGCATGACGATCCATTCGCCTCATGCCGCACCGCAGTCGGCTTTCCATGGTCAGCGCTTCGAAGGGGACGAGGGAGGCCAGGGAGGCCCAAGGGGCCGGGTGAATCGGGGAGTAGACGGCACAGCGGGGCCCGAGTGGTGTGAGGGAGGCGAGGGCCTCGCCGGTGCCGCGCCCGTCCTCGACCCCCTCGCCGAGATCCGCGCCGAGGGCGACCCCGAGACCGACGTCTATCTGACCGGCACCGTTTTCCTCGACGTCATCTTCACCGGCCTGGACTCCGCCCCCGTGCGCGGCACCGAGTCCTGGGCCCGCGGCATGGGCTCCAGCCCCGGCGGCGTCGCCAACATGGCGACCGCCCTGGCCCGGCTGGGCCTGCGCACCTCCCTCGCCGCCGCCTTCGGCGACGACATGTACGGCGAGTACTGCTGGGAAGCCCTCTCCCGCGGCGAGGGCATCGACCTCGGCCTCTCGCGCACCGTGCCCGGCTGGCACTCCCCGGTGACCGTCTCCATGGCCTACGAGGGCGAGCGCACCATGGTCTCGCACGGGCACGAGGCGCCGCCGCCGGAAGAGCCCGCCCCCGAGTGTCCGCCCCCGGCCCGCGCCTGCGTCGCCCTGCTCGTCCCCGGCCGCCAGGAGGAGTGGATCGCGACCGCGGCCCGCCGCGGCAGCCGCGTCTTCGCGGACGTCGGCTGGGACGAGACGGGCCGCTGGGACCCGTCCGACCTCGCGGACCTCGAACATTGCGAGGCGTTCCTGCCCAACGCCGAGGAGGCCATGCGCTACACCCGGACCGACTGCCCGCGCGCCGCCGCCCGCGCGCTGGCCGAAAAGGTGCCGCTCGCCGTCGTCACCATGGGGGAGAAGGGCGCCTACGCGGTCGACAGCCGCACGGGCGAGAGCGCCGAGGTCCCCGCCATCGGCGTCGAGGCGCTGGACCCGACCGGCGCCGGGGACGTCTTCGTCGCCGGCTTCGTCACCGGCACCCTCGCCGGCTGGCCGCTCGCCGACCGGCTGGCCTTCGCCGGGCTCACCGCCGCCCTGTCCGTGCAGGAGTTCGGCGGGTCGCTCTCCGCGCCCGGCTGGGTGGAGGTCGCCGCCTGGTGGAAGCACCTGCGGTCCTACGACGACCAGTCCCCGGACGCCCTGCGCCGCTACGCCTTCCTCGACGGCCTGCTCCCCGCCGCCGCCCGGCCCTGGCCGCTGCGCCGCGCCGTCCCCACGCTCGGATTCCGCCAGGCGTAAAACCTCTCGGGGCTCGCGGGTGCGCCGTCGTACCCTGGATACCCAGGTTGTCGGACACAAACGGACGCGAAAAGAGGGATGAGCAGGCCCCAGAGCCGGCCCATGACTCAGACACCCACACAGCCGCAGGCAACAGCCCGGTTCGCGGTCCCGGCCAAGCACCCCATGGTGACGGTCCTGGGATCCGGGGACACGCTCCTGCGCGTGATCGAGGAAGCCTTCCCCGCCGTGGACATACACGTACGGGGCAACGAGGTCAGCGCCACCGGGGAGCGGCGGGAAGTCGCCCTGGTGCAGCGCTTGTTCGACGAGATGATGCTGGTGCTCCGCACCGGACAGCCGATGACGGAGGACGCGGTGGAACGGTCGATCGCGATGTTGCGCAACGAGGGCGGCGAGGGCGACGGCGGGGAGACGCCCGCCGAGGTCCTCACCCAGAACATCCTCTCCAACCGCGGTCGCACGATCCGCCCCAAGACGCTCAACCAGAAGCGCTACGTCGACGCGATCGACAAGCACACCATCGTCTTCGGCATCGGCCCGGCCGGCACCGGCAAGACCTACCTGGCCATGGCCAAGGCCGTGCAGGCCCTGCAGTCCAAGCAGGTCAACCGCATCATCCTGACCCGCCCGGCCGTCGAGGCCGGCGAGCGGCTCGGCTTCCTGCCCGGCACGCTCTACGAGAAGATCGACCCCTACCTGCGGCCGCTCTACGACGCCCTGCACGACATGCTCGACCCGGACTCGATCCCCCGCCTGATGGCGGCGGGCACGATCGAGGTCGCGCCCCTGGCCTACATGCGGGGCCGCACCTTGAACGACGCGTTCATCATCCTCGACGAGGCGCAGAACACCAGCGCCGAGCAGATGAAGATGTTCCTCACCCGCCTCGGCTTCGACTCGAAGATCGTCATCACCGGTGACGTCACCCAGATCGACCTCCCCGGCGGCACCAAGAGCGGTCTGCGCCAGGTCCAGGAGATCCTGGAGGGGGTGGAGGACGTCCACTTCTCCCGGCTCACCAGCAGCGACGTCGTCCGGCACAAGCTCGTCGGCCGTATTGTCGACGCGTACGAGCAGTTCGACGAGCGCAACGGAAAGTAAGTAACCGAAAACGATGGCTATCGACGTCAACAACGAATCCGGCACCGACCTCGACGAGCAGGCGATCCTCGACGTCGCCCGCTACGCCCTCGCCCGGATGCGCATCCACCCGCTCTCCGAACTCTCGGTCATCGTTGTCGACGCCGACGCCATGGAGCAGCTCCACATCCAGTGGATGGACCTCCCCGGCCCCACCGACGTCATGTCCTTCCCGATGGACGAGCTGCGCCCGCCGGCCAAGGACGACGACGAGCCGCCGCAGGGCCTGCTCGGTGACATCGTGCTCTGCCCGGAGGTCGCCAAGCGGCAGGGCGAGGAGGCGCCGACGAACCACTCCATGGACGAGGAGCTCCAGCTCCTGACCGTCCACGGCGTCCTCCACCTCCTGGGCTACGACCACGAGGAGCCCGACGAGAAGGCCGAGATGTTCGGCCTCCAGGCCGCCATCATCGACGGCTGGCGTGCCGAGCGCGGGATCGAAGGGGCCTCCCCGGCCCCCACGATCACGTGACCGGTCAGCTGATCGCCGCCGCGGTCCTGCTGCTGGTCGTGGCCTGGCTGGCCGCCTGCGCCGAGGCCGGCCTCGCCCGGACCACCCGGTTCCGGGCGGAGGAATCCGTCCGGTCGGGCCGGCGCGGCAGCGCCAAGCTGATGGCCGTCGCCGCCGACCCCACCCGCTACCTCAATGTGGCGCTGCTCGTGCGCGTCGCCTGCGAGATGGCGGCGGGCGTCGTCGTCACCTACGTGTGCCTGCGGGAGATCGACACCACCTGGAAGGCGCTGACCCTCGCCATCGGCGTGATGGTCCTCGTCAGCTATGTGGCCGTCGGGGTCTCCCCGCGCACCATCGGCCGCCAGCACCCGCTCAACACCGCCACGGCCGCCGCCTACGTGCTGCTGCCCCTCGCCCGGATCATGGGCCCGGTGCCCCAGCTGCTGATCCTCATCGGCAACGCCCTCACTCCCGGCAAGGGCTTCCGCAAGGGCCCCTTCGCCTCCGAGGCGGAGCTGCGGGCGATGGTCGACCTGGCGGAGAAGGAATCCCTCATCGAGGACGACGAGCGCCGCATGGTGCACTCCGTCTTCGAGCTCGGCGACACCCTCGTCCGCGAGGTCATGGTGCCCCGCACCGACCTGGTGGTCATCGAGCGCGGCAAGACCATCCGCCAGGCCCTGACCCTGGCGCTGCGCTCGGGCTTCTCCCGGATACCGGTCACGGGCGAGAGCGAGGACGACATCGTCGGCGTCGTCTACCTCAAGGACCTCGTCCGCAAGACGCACATCAACCGGGAGGCCGAGTCCGAGCTGGTCTCCACCGCGATGCGGCCCGCGGTGTTCGTCCCGGACACCAAGAACGCCGGTGACCTGCTGCGCGAGATGCAGCAGCAGCGCAACCACTGCGCGGTCGCCGTCGACGAGTACGGCGGCACCGCCGGCATCGTCACCATCGAGGACATCCTGGAAGAGATCGTCGGCGAGATCACCGACGAGTACGACCGCGAGCTGCCGCCCGTCGAGGAGCTGGGCGAGGACCGCTACCGCGTCACCGCCCGCCTCGACATCGGCGACCTCGGCGAGCTGTACGGCCTGCAGCTGGACGACGAGGACGTGGAGACCGTCGGCGGCCTCCTGGCCAAGTGCCTGGGCCGCGTCCCCATCGCCGGCGCGACGGCGGAGGTCGACCTGGCCGCGTACGGCCTCGGCGAACCGGGGGGCCTGCGCGGCCTGCGCCTGACGGCGGAGTCGGCGGCGGGACGGCGGAACCGGATCGTGACGGTCCTGGTGGAGCCGGTGCCCGCGGACGCGGGCGAGACGAGCTGACCCTTCAGGTGTCATCGAACGCCGGGCAGGCTGAAAACAGCCTGCCCGGCGTTCGATGACCGGGCCCGGGGCGCAGCCCCGGTCACGCGCACCCGGAATAGCCCCGGCGAGGCAGCGCTTATGGTGATGGCCGCACGACCAGGGGGGAAACTGTTGTCTGCCAGCCCGACCGAAGTGAGCACCGCCCCGGACACCCGGGGTGCGAAGTCCCGCCGCCGCCAGGAACTGCGCGAATTCCTGATGAGCCGCCGGGCGCGGGTGAGCCCGGCCGACGCGGGCCTCCCGGACGGCGGGGGCCGCCGCCGCACCCCCGGCCTGCGCCGCGAGGAGGTCGCCGTCCTCGCCGGGGTGGGCGCCTCCTGGTACCAGTGGCTGGAGCAGGGGCGCGACATCACCGTCTCGCCGCAGGTCGTCGACGCCGTCGCCCGGGTGCTGAGGCTCACCGACGCCGAGCGCCGCCACCTGTACGTCCTGGCCGGGCTGAACCCGCCGCTGCCGCGGACCGAGCACGACGGGGAGTACCTCCGCGAGGGGCTGCACCGGCTGATCGACGCCTGGATGCCCAATCCGGCGGAGATCCTGGACGCCTACTGGAACATCGTCGCCTACAACGAGTCGGCCGCCCTCGTCCTGGGGTTCCGCCCGGACACCACGCAGAACTGCCTGGTCACCTTCTTCACCGACCCCGTCTACCGGGCCCGGCTGGCGAACTGGGAGGAGAACGCCCGGTGCGTCGTCGCCCAGTTCCGGGCCGCGTGGTCGGAGCGCCCGGACGACGAGGGCTTCCAGGAGATCGTCACGGACCTGAGCGGGCGGAGCCCGGAGTTCGCCGAGCTGTGGGCGCGCGCCGACGTGTGCCGGGGCGGGCAGATGGTCAAGGAGATGGAGCACCCCCTGATCGGCGCGCTGCGCTTCGAGAGCACCCAGCTGCGTGTACCGGCCCGCCCGGACCTGACGATCATCATGCACAACCCCGTGGCGGACTCGGGCACGGCCTCCAAGGTCGAGTGGCTGAATTCACCGGAGGGGCGGCGCGGCGGCATGACCTCCCTCGCCGGCTGACGACGGGCCGCGCCCCGGGCCCGCCGGGGCGCTGCATATGCTCGCCCGTATGACGGAGACGCTGGACCCCGAAGACCGCAAGCTCATCACGCTCGCCCGCTCCGCGCGGGCCCGTAACGCCGTCCCCGAGGGCGCCGCCGTGCGCGACGAGACGGGCCGGACCTACGTCGCCGGTACCGTCGCGCTGGACTCGCTCGCGCTGAGTGCCCTGCAGACGGCCGTCGCGATGGCCGTGGCCAGCGGCGCGAAGTCGCTGGAGGCCGCCGCCGTCGTCTCCGGCGCGGGCTCCGCGGCCGCCGCGGACCGGGCCGCGGTACGGGACCTGGGCGGGCCCGCCACCCCCGTCCTGCTCGCGGCCCCGGACGGCTCCGTCGTCGCCGTGGTGACGGCCGGCTGAGCCCTGCTGGTCGGCGAGGTCCGGGGGATCGGGGAGAATACCGGGTATGGACAGTGCTGCCTCCCCCTCCCAGGCCCCTCACCGCGCGGGCTTCGCGTGCTTCGTCGGCCGGCCCAACGCGGGCAAGTCGACCCTGACCAACGCGCTGGTGGGGACGAAGGTGGCGATCACCTCCAACCGCCCGCAGACCACCCGCCACACCGTGCGCGGCATCGTGCACCGGCCGGACGCCCAGCTCGTGCTGGTGGACACGCCCGGCCTGCACAAGCCGCGCACGCTGCTGGGCGAGCGCCTCAACGACGTCGTGCGCACCACGTGGGCCGAGGTCGACGTGATCGGCTTCTGCCTGCCCGCCGACCAGAAGCTCGGGCCCGGTGACAAGTTCATCGCCAAGGAGCTCGCGGGCATCAAGAAGACCCCGAAGATCGCGATCGTCACCAAGACGGACCTGGTCGACTCCAAGCAGCTCGCCGAGCAGCTCATCGCGATCGATCAGCTCGCCGTGGAGCTGGGCTTCGAGTGGCAGACGATCGTCCCCGTCTCGGCGGTCGGCGACAAGCAGGTCTCGCTCCTCGCCGACCTGATCGCCCCGCTGCTGCCGGAGAGCCCGCCGCTGTACCCCGAGGGCGACCTCACCGACGAGCCCGAGCAGGTCATGGTCGCCGAGCTGATCCGCGAGGCCGCCCTGGAGGGCGTCCGGGACGAGCTGCCGCACTCGATCGCCGTCGTGGTCGAGGAGATGCTGCCCCGCGAGGACCGCCCGGCGAACAAGCCGCTGCTGGACATCCACGCCAACGTTTACATCGAGCGCCCCAGCCAGAAGGGCATCATCATCGGCCCCAAGGGCGCCCGGCTGAAGGAGGTCGGGATGAAGTCGCGCAAGCACATCGAGGCGCTCCTCGGTACCCCGGTCTATCTCGACCTCCACGTGAAGGTCGCCAAGGACTGGCAGCGCGATCCGAAGCAGTTGCGCAAGCTCGGCTTCTGAGGCGGAGGCCACCGGCGGCCGGAGGCCGGCGCAGCGGCCCGAAGCCCGTGAGGCCCCCAGGGGCCGAGCGGTGCGAGGGCGGCGGTCGGGAGGGGCCCCGAAGCAGCTGCGCAAGCTCGGCTTCTGATCAAGCCGTAGCCGTAGCCGTAGCCGTAGCCGGGCGGGGCCTTACGCGCCTTCCTTCAGGACGTATCTGATCAGCTCCCGCTGCTCGTGGGTGACGTGCGGGTCGGCGCAGTGCACCGTCCGTCCGTCGACGGTGATGTCGTAGTGGAAGCCGTCCGGCACGCCGGGCGGCGCCGTGACGGCTCCGGCGCACGGGGCGAGTGCCCGGTGCGCCAGAGCCTCCAGGTGTGTCGCGTCGGGCCGGCCGGTGGTCTCCAGCTCGGCCCGCCGCTCGATGCCGGCAAAACCGCCGGTACGGGTGATGGCAATCCGCATAACGCCATCCTTACCCCGTAACCCGCTCCCTACGGGGTGGGAACCCCGACCCGCTGCCACGCTTTCAGGACGGCCTCGGTCTCGGCCCCGTCGCCGTACAGCCCCCGCGCCGCGGCCACGGTCAGCCCCGCGAAGCCCGCGAAATCGGCGTCGGAGGCCAGCTCCCCGCCGGTCAGCGTCGCGTACCAGATCTTGCCCGCCCGCTCCCACGCGTTGCCGCCGAGCTCGGTGGCCAGCAGGTAGAAGGCGTGGTTGGGGATGCCGGAATTGATGTGCACCCCGCCGTTGTCCCGCGAGGTCTTGACGTAGTCGTCCATCGTGGCGGGCTGGGGGTCCTCGCCCAGCACGTCGTCGTGGTAGGCGGTGCCCGGTGCCTTCATCGACCGCAGGGCCTGTCCGCTGTCGACGTTGGGGCCCAGCAGCCCCGCCCCGATCAGCCAGTCGGCCTGGTCGGCGGACTGCCCGAGCGCGTACTGCTTGATCAGTGAGCCGAAGACGTCCGCGACGGACTCGTTCAGCGCCCCCGACTGGCCGTAGTACTCCAGGTTCGCCGTGTACTGGACGACGCCGTGGGTCAGCTCGTGGCCGATGACGTCCACGGGGATGGTGAAGTCGAGGAAGAGGTCGTTGTCCCCGTCGCCGAAGACCATCTGCTCGCCGTCCCAGAAGGCGTTGCCGTAGTTCTCGCCGTAGTGGACGGTGGCGTTCAGCGGCAGTCCGGCGCCGTCGATGGAGCGCCGCCCGTAGACCTTCATGAACAGGTCGAACGTGGCCCCGAGCCCCGCGTACGCGCGGTTGACGGTGGCGTCCTGGCCCGGGTCGGCGCCCTCGGCGCGCACCTTCTTCCCCGGCAGGACCTCCCTGCGCTCGGCGTCGAAGATCGTGCGCCGCGGAGTGTCGCCCGGCGTGCCGGCGGGCGCGGCCGCCGCGCGGACGGTGGTGATGCGGCGGCGGGTGCGCTGCAGCGAGTCGTGTTCCAGGGTGCGCCGCGCGGGCCCGGAGAACCGGGCGTCATCGGCCTGGGCGAGCTTGTCGAGCAGATGAGGAGGGACGATGGTGCAGAAAACTTTTTCGGCAGCGTTCGCAGAACTGTTCTTGGCGTCCATGGCGTGCAATGTGGCACCGGGCAGGGGGCTTGTCACTGCTCGCGGTCATGATTAATGAAATCGAGTGGTTGAGCTCCATATGGGTGGCATCGATTCCGCATCTTGCATGCTGATACGGGGCCTGTGATTCCCGTCGGACTCGATTAGGGTGCTGTGCATCATGCGTGACGAGCTGCTTCTTCTTAGCTGCCGCGGCGAGGGCCTGTAGTCGAGAGGCCGACCCCCTCCCCGCGGAGTCCGTGGTGTGGTCATCGGCCCGATGACCAGCCCGTCGGCCGTACCGGTGGACATACGAGGAGCCCCACGCAGATGACCGAGATTTCCGTCGGCCGCCCCACGCCCGTCACCGCGGCGACCGTCACCCAGCGGCCCTCCGGGATGCCCGTCCACAAATACGGCCGTTACGAGGCCGTGGACATCCCCGACCGCACCTGGCCGGACAACCGCATCACCGTCGCCCCCCGCTGGCTCTCCACCGATCTGCGCGACGGCAATCAGGCGCTGATCGACCCGATGTCGCCCGCACGTAAGCGCGAGATGTTCGATCTGCTCGTGCGCATGGGCTACAAGGAGATCGAAGTCGGCTTTCCCTCCTCCGGGGCCACCGACTTCGCGTTCGTCCGGTCGATCATCGAGGACGGGGCCGTCCCCGAGGACGTGACGATCTCCGTCCTGACCCAGGCCCGCGAAGAGCTCATCGAGCGGACGGTCGCGTCCCTGCGCGGCGCCCACCGCGCCACCGTGCACCTCTACAACGCCACCGCGCCCGTCTTCCGCCGCGTCGTCTTCCGCGGCTCCCGCGAGCAGGTCAAGCAGATCGCCGTCGACGGCACCCGGCTGGTCATGGAGTACGCCGACAAGATCCTCGGCGACGACACCGTCTTCGGCTACCAGTACTCGCCGGAGATCTTCACCGACACCGAGCTGGACTTCGCCCTGGAGGTCTGCGAGGGCGTGATGGACGTCTGGCAGCCCGAGGCCGGCCGCGAGATCATCCTGAACCTGCCGGCCACGGTCGAGCGCTCCACCCCCGCCACCCACGCCGACCGCTTCGAGTGGATGTCGCGGCACCTGTCGCGCCGCGAGCACATCTGCCTGTCCGCCCACCCGCACAACGACCGCGGCACCGCCGTCGCCGCCGCCGAGCTGGCCGTCATGGCCGGCGCGGACCGCGTCGAGGGCTGTCTGTTCGGCCAGGGCGAGCGCACCGGCAACGTCGACCTGGTCACCCTGGGCATGAACCTCTTCTCCCAGGGCGTCGACCCGCAGATCGACTTCTCCAAGATCGACGAGGTCCGGCGCACCGCCGAGTACTGCAACCAGATGGAGGTCCACCCGCGCCACCCCTACGCGGGCGACCTCGTCTACACCGCCTTCTCCGGCTCCCACCAGGACGCCATCAAGAAGGGCTTCGAGGCGATGGAGGCCACCGCCGCCGCGGCCGGGAAGACCGTGGACGACATCGAGTGGGCGGTGCCCTACCTGCCCATCGACCCCAAGGACGTCGGCCGCTCCTACGAGGCCGTCATCCGCGTCAACTCCCAGTCCGGCAAGGGCGGCATCGCCTACGTCCTGAAGAACGACCACAAGCTGGACCTGCCGCGCCGGATGCAGATCGAGTTCTCCCGGATCATCCAGGCCCGGACCGACGCCCAGGGCGGCGAGATCACCCCGCAGGCCATCTGGGACGTCTTCCAGGACGAGTACCTGCCCACCGACGGCAACCCCTGGGGCCGGATCGCCCTGCGCTCCCACCAGACCTCGACCACCAGCGAGGGCACCGACGCCCTGACCGTCGAGGCCGTCGTCGACGGCGCCGACACCGTCCTGACGGGCACCGGCAACGGCCCGATCTCCGCGTTCTTCGACGCCCTCGCGGCCGTCGGCGTCGACGCGAGGCTGCTGGACTACACCGAGCACACCATGAGCGAGGGCGCCAGCGCCCGCGCCGCCTCGTACATCGAGTGCGTGATCGACGGCAAGGTCCTGTGGGGCATCGGCACCGACCCCAACACCACCCGCGCCTCCATCAAGGCGGTCGTGTCGGCGGTCAACCGGGCCTACCGGGACTGAAACCCCGGGATCCGGGGCAGACGTCAAGGGGACGCCACCGAATCCACCGTATCCGGTGGCCCGGTGGCGTGATCCTTCAACGGAAGCCCGAACTCTGCGCACGGGGTACTGACGCCACATCACCGATGTGGCTAACATCACGTCAACGCGGCGACGAGGCCGTGGCGTTATGGAGGTGCGCCGTGATGCACGCGCAAGGCCGATCCGAACCGGACCGGAGTGTGGTGGGTGTACGCACGGTATGGCGCACCGTCGGCGACGGCGAGTTCTACTGCCCCGGCTGCGGAGGCGACCGCAACTACCGCCGCCGCACCGGCCGTCGCCGCCTCGTCGCGTTCGGCGTGCCGCTGCTGCCGCGCGGCCCCGTCGGCCCGGTCGTCGAATGCACGGCCTGCCGTACCCGCTACACCATGGACATTCTCGACCACCCCACCACCACGCGCTTCTCGGCGATGCTCCGCGACGCGGTGCACACCGTCGCCCTCGCCGTCCTCGCCGCGGGCGGCACCGAGGCCCGTACGGTCCGCCGCGCCGCCGTCGGCGCGGTCCGCGCGGCCGGCTTCGCCGACTGCAGCGAGGAGCAGCTGATCACTCTGATCGAGGCCCTCGCCGCCGACACGGGCCGCCTTCCCGGCATGTACGCGGGCGGCACCGGCCTGGGCGGCTGCGGCCGCGAGGGCTTCGACCCGCGCGGGACGGCGCTCGCCATCGAACTCCACGAGGCCCTGGAGCCGCTCGCGCCCCACCTGGCTCCGGCGGGGCGCGAATCGATCCTGCTGCAGGGCGCCAGGATCGCCCTGGCCGACGGCCCCTACCGGCCGGCCGAGCGGGAGGTGCTGGCCACGGTGGGACGGGCGCTGCTGCTCTGTCCGGAGGACACGGATCGCCTGCTGGCGGCGGCTGCCCGGATGCCGTCTTAGACGGCGGGTCTTTTCGGCTGCGGGCCGTCGTTGGTTGCCGCCTGCGGCGGCGGGCGCCCTGCGCCTGCGGCGAGGCCGTTGCTCTGCCGCCTGCGGCGGCGAGCGCCCTGCGGGCGCGTCCTCAAGCGCCGGACGGGCTGGTTTTGGGGGGGGGAACGACCAAACACCCGGCCGGGGGGGCGCCCGG
>NZ_JBEYZW010000060.1:0-43466 GCF_040646215.1 Streptomyces sp. NPDC046215
CAAAACCCCCCCCCGCTCCGGCGGGGCGGGGCCCCGGCCGGGGCTGGAGGGGGCTGAGCTCAGCCACATCAGCCCGTCCGGCGTTTGAGGACGCGCCCGCAGGGCGCTCGCCGCCGCAGGCGGCAGCGACGGCCCGCAGCCGAAGTCCCGCCGGACAGGCCCGAGCCGCTCAGCCGAGTCGCGCCAGGCGCGAGCCGATATCGCGGACGACGGCCTCGCCGTGCGGCACCAGGAAGAAGTGGTCGCCCGGGTAGGCGACGGCGTCGCCGCCGGCCGTGGTCAGCTGTGACCAGGCGCGGACGTCGTCGGGCGTGGGCCCGGGGTCGCTCTCGCCGAGGTAGGCGACGACGGGGACGTCGAGCGCGCCGGCCTTGGGCCCGGCCGCGTAGGCGTCGACGAGCTGGTAGTCGGCGCGGATCGGCGGCAGGACGAGGTCCCGCAGCTCGGGCTCGCGCAGGGCGTCCGCGCCCGGCCCGCCGAGCTCGCTGACCTCGGTGAGGAGTTGCTCGTCGGGGAGGTCGCCGTTGCCGACGCGCCGCAGGCGGTGCGGGGCGGCGCGGCCGGAGACGAAGAGCGCGGCCGGGCCGCGGTCGCCGCGCGCCGCGAGCAGGGCGGCGACCTCGTGGGCCACGGACGCGCCCATGCTGTGCCCGAAGAAGACGGTGGTGCAGGTGGTCGTCCAGGGGGCCAGGGCGTCGGCGAGGGGCCCGGCCAGGTCGGCCATGCGGGTGGGGATGGGCTCGGCGATGCGCTCCTCGCGGCCCGGGTAGCGGACCGCGGACACCTCCACGTCCGCCGGCGCCCACTGCGGCCACGCGCGGTAGAAGCTCGCCGCACCGCCGGCGTGCGGGAAGCAGATGAGCCGTACGCGGGGCGAGGCCACCGGCTGGTACGTACGCAGCCACGGGGTGCTGGGCGGTGCGGGGAGAAGGGCCATGGGAGAGGAACCTACGGCGGCCCGGTATCGGTGCCGTATCGGCCGTCTATCCGGTCCGTTCCGCCCGCCCGGGGGCCGCCGGGGCGGTCCGGGCCTGCGAAGCGGCACCGATAACGATCCGAAAGCCGACCCCCCTAGCTTCTTGGCTGGCGTAGTGAGCTGGAACGCGTGGACCTGCCAACCCCTGGCGTGCGGTGTCCCCTTCCGTCCGCTCGCCGGTAACGAGACCCGGGCCGACCCCCTTCGACACCGCCGCGCGAGAAGCCGGCGGCCGACGGCGGCCCCTTATGGACTGCACGAGGAGTCAGCGGCATGGCTGGAGCAACGATGCACGGTTCGAACCTGCCGGGCGACGGGCTTCCCGGCATGGCCCCGGTGGCACCGCGGGAGGTCCCGGCGGGCTGGAACGCCACCGCGCGGGACTTCTCCGCCGACACCGTCCGCGAGCTGTTCCGGGCCCAGGTCGCGCTGACCCCCGACGCCACCGCCGTGATCTGCGACAACGTCCGTCTGAGCTATGCGGAGTTGAACGAGCGCGCCAACCGGATGGCCCGCCTGCTGGTGGCCCGGGGTGCCGGGCCCGAGCGCTATGTGGCCGTGGCCCTGCCGCGCACGGCCGAGCTGGCGGTCGCCCTCCTCGCCGTCGTCAAGTCCGGTGCCGCCTACCTGCCCGTCGACCCCGAGCACCCGGCCGACCGCATCGGCTACATCTTCGAGGACGCCGAGCCGGTGTGCGTGCTCGCCACCGCCGCCACCGCGCCGAGGCTGCCCGTGGCCGCCGCCGCGCTGACGTCCCTCGACGACGCCGCCGTCCGGGCCGAACTCGCCGCCCTGCCCGGCACGGATCTGACCGACGCCGACCGCCTCGCGCCCGTCTCCCCCGCCCACACCGCGTACGCGATCTTCACTTCCGGTTCGACGGGCCGCCCCAAGGGCGTGGTCATCTCGGCCGCGAACTTCGCCAACTTCCTCGTGGCGATGACCGAGTACTTCGCGCCGCGGCCCTCGGACCGGCTGCTCGCCGTCGCCACGGTCGCGTTCGACATCGCGGGCCTCGACCTGTTCATGCCGCTGGTCACCGGCGCGTCCGTCGTCATCGCCACCTCGGACGAGCGCCGGGACATCCCCCGCCTCGCCGAGCTGATCGAGACGTCGGGCATCACGTTCATGCAGGCCACGCCCTCGCTCTGGCAGGCCCTGGTCTCCCAGCGCCCCGAGGCGCTGCGCGGCCTGCGGATCCTCGTCGGCGCGGAGCCCCTGCCGCCCGCCCTGTCCCGCCGCATGACCGACCTCGCCGCCGGTGTCACCAACCTCTACGGCCCCACCGAGACGACCGTCTGGTCCACGTTCGCCGAGATCACCGGGGACGGCACCGCGCCCATCGGCCGCCCGATCGCCAACATGCGCGCCCACGTGCTCGACGCCGCACTGCGCCCGGTGCCGGTGGGCGTGCCGGGCGAGCTGTACATGGCCGGCGACGGCATGGGCCGCGGCTACCTGGGCCGCCCCGACCTGACCGCCGGCCGCTACCTCGCCGACCCCTTCGGCGCGCCCGGCTCGCGCATGTACCGCACCGGTGACCTGGCCCGGTGGCGGGAGGACGGGCAGCTGGAGTACCTGGGCCGCGTCGACTTCCAGGTGAAGGTCCGCGGCCACCGCATCGAGCTCGGCGAGATCGAGGCGGCCATCACGGCACACCCGGACGTGGCCCAGGCCGTCGTCATCGTCCGGGAGGACCGCCCCGGCGACCAGCGCATCACCGCGTACGCCGTGCCCGTCGACAAGGACCGCGCGCTGGACGTCGCCGAGCTGCGCGAGCGCACGGCCGCGGCGCTGCCCTCGTACATGGTCCCGGCCGCGTTCGTGCAGCTCGCGTCCTTCCCCATGAACCCGAACGGCAAGGTCGACCGCAAGGCGCTGCCCGTGCCGGACCCCACCGCCACGGGCACGGCCGCCTCCCGCAGGCCCCGCGACGCCCGCGAGGAGATCCTCTGCGGGTTCTTCGCGGACATCCTCGACGTGGAGCGGGCCGGGATCGACGACAACTTCTTCGACCTCGGCGGGCACTCCCTGCTCGCCATGCGCCTCATCAGCCGCATCCGCGACACCTTCGACGCGGAGCTGTCCGTCCGGGACCTGTTCGAGGCCCCCACGGCCGCCGCCATCGCCGGGCGCCTGGACGGGGCGGCGGGCGGGCGGGCGGCCCTGGCGCCCGTGGAGCGGCCCGAGCGGGTCCCGCTGTCGTTCGCCCAGCGCCGCCTGTGGTTCCTCCACCAGCTGGAGGGCCCCGGCGCCACTTACAACCTGCCCCTGCTGCTCCGCATGACCGGAGAGCTCGACGTCGCCGCCCTGCGCGGCGCCCTGGCCGACCTGGTGGGCCGGCACGAGAGCCTGCGCACCGTGTTCCCGGAGGCCGACGGCACCCCGTACCAGTGCGTCCTGGAGGGCGCGGCGGCACAGCCCGTCGTCGAGGTCGTGGAGACCTCCGCCGAGCGCCTGGACGAGGCGGTGGCCGCGGCCTCCCGGCACGCCTTCGACCTGACGGCGGAGCTCCCGGTGCGGATGTGGCTGTTCAGCACGGGTGCGGACGAGCACGCGCTGCTCGTCCTGACGCACCACATCGCCGGTGACGGCTGGTCCACGGACCCGCTGGCCCGCGACCTGTCGGTGGCGTACGCGGCGCGCTGTGCGGGCACCGCGCCCGAGTGGGCGCCGCTGCCGGTGCAGTACGCGGACTACACGCTGTGGCAGCGCGAGCTCCTGGGGGACGAGAACGACCCGCAGAGCGTCATCGCCGGGCAGATCGCGCACTGGCGGCAGGCCCTGGCCGGGCTGCCCGACCAGCTCGAACTCCCCACCGACCGGCCCCGCCCGGCCGTCGCGAGCCACCAGGGCGACACCGTGGCGTTCACGTGGGACGCGGAACTGCACGGCGCGGTCACGCGGCTGGCCCACGCGCACCGCACGACCGTCTTCATGGTCGTGCAGGCGGCGCTCGCCACGCTCCTGACCCGCCTGGGCGCGGGCACGGACGTCCCCATCGGCTCGGCCATCGCCGGCCGCACGGACAGCGCCCTGGACGACCTCGTCGGGTTCTTCGTCAACACCCTCGTGCTGCGCACCGACACCTCCGGCAACCCCACCTTCGAGGAGCTGCTCGGCCGGGTCCGCGAGACCGACCTCGCCGCCTACGCGAACCAGGACGTGCCCTTCGAGCGGCTCGTCGAGATCGTCAACCCCACCCGGTCCCTCGCGCACCACCCGCTGTTCCAGGTGATCCTCACCTTCCAGAACAACGACGCCGAGCTCGCCCTGCCGGGGCTGACGGTGCACGGGCGCGAGCTCGACACCGCCACCGCCAAGTTCGACCTCCAGTTCGACATGGAGGAGCGGCTGGGCGCCGACGGCCTGCCCGCCGGGATGGACGGGTCGGTGGTGTTCGCCACCGACCTGTTCGACCGGGAGACGGCCGTGGCGCTCGCCGGGCGGCTGGAGCGGCTGCTGCGGTCCGTTGTCACGGACGCCACCCGGCCGATCGGTGAACTGGAGATCCTGGCCGCCGACGAGCGCGAGCAGCTCATCACCGGCCACAACGCCCCCGCCGTCCCCACCGGGCAGCCCACCCGCCCCCTGGCCGCCCTCTTCGAGGCCCGGGCCGCCACGGCGCCGCAGGCCACGGCGGTGGTGTACGAGGAGACGTCCCTCAGCTACGCCGAGCTGTCGGCGCGCGCGAACCGTCTCGCGCGGTCGCTGGCCGCGCGCGGTATCGGCCCCGGTGAGATCGTGGCGCTGGCCCTGCCGCGCTCCCTGGACCTGGTCGTGGGCCTGCTGGCCGTCGCCAAGTCGGGTGCGGCGTACCTGCCGATGGACCCGGACTACCCGGCCGACCGTCTGGCGTACATGCTCCAGGACGCCGCCCCGGCCGCCGTCGTCACCGACACCGCGACCGCCGGCCGGATCCCCGCGCACGACCTGCCCACCGTCCTCGTCGACGGCCCCGACGCCACGACGCACGGCACCGGCGACCTCACCGACGCCGAGCGCACCCGTCCCCTGCGCCCCACCGATGTCGCGTACGTCATCTACACCTCGGGCTCCACCGGCCGCCCCAAGGGCGTGCCCGTCACCCACCACAACGTCGCCCGCCTCTTCTCCGCCACCGACCACTGGTTCGGCTTCGGCGACAGCGACGTGTGGACCCTCTTCCACTCCTACGCCTTCGACTTCTCGGTGTGGGAGCTGTGGGGCGCCCTGCTGCACGGCGGCCGCCTCGTGGTCGTGCCGCACGCCGTCAGCCGGGACGCCTCCGCGTTCCTTGCCCTGCTCGGGCGGGAGCGGGTGACCGTCCTGAACCAGACGCCGTCCGCCTTCTACCAGCTGATGGCCGCCGACCGCGAGCGTCCCGGCACCGAACTGGCCCTGCGGTACGTCGTGTTCGGCGGCGAGGCCCTGGAGCCGGCGCGCCTCGCCGACTGGTACGAGCGCCACGCCGACGACGCGCCCACGCTCGTCAACATGTACGGCATCACCGAGACGACCGTCCATGTCTCCCACCTCGCCCTGACCCGGGAGAGCGCCGCCGCGGCGGCGGCGAGCACCATCGGCGTCAACCTCCCCGACCTGCGGGTGTACGTCCTCGACGAGCACCTCCAGCCGGTGCCGCACGGGGTCACCGGCGAGATGTACGTCGCCGGCGAGGGCCTGGCCCACGGCTACCTCGGCCGCCACGCCCTGACCGCCGGCCGGTTCGTCGCCGACCCCTTCGCCCACCTTTTCGGCGAGCGCGGCAGCCGCATGTACCGCTCCGGCGACCTCGCCCGCCGCCGCGCCGACGGCGGCCTGGAGTACTTCGGACGTGCCGACCAGCAGGTCAAGATCCGTGGCTTCCGCATCGAGCTCGGTGAGATCGAGGCCGTGGTCGCCGGTCACCCGCAAGTCGCGGACGCGGCCGTCGTGGTGCGCGAGGACATCCCCGGTGACCAGCGGATCGTCGCCTACGTCGTCGGCGGCGCGGACCCTGCCGCGCTGCGGGCGCGGGCGGCGGAGACGCTGCCCGAGCACATGGTCCCGTCGGCGTTCGTCACCCTGGAGGCGCTGCCGCTGACCGCGAACGGCAAGCTCGACCGCCGCGCCCTGCCCGCCCCCGAGGTCACCACCGGGGGCGGCGGCCGGGGGCCGCGCACCGCGCAGGAGGAGATCCTGTGCGGCATCTTCGCCGAGGTGCTCGGCGCGGCCACCGTGGGCATCGACGACAACTTCTTCGACCTCGGCGGGCACTCCCTGCTCGCCATGCGCCTCATCAGCCGCATCCGCGACACCTTCGACGCGGAGCTGTCCGTTCGCGACCTGTTCGAGGCCCCCACGGTCGCCGGGCTCGCCACCCGGGTGAGCGGGGCGGCCGGGGCGCGGGCCGCGCTGGCACCGGTGGAGCGCCCGGAGCGGGTGCCGCTGTCGTTCGCGCAGCGCCGCCTGTGGTTCCTCCACAAGCTGGAGGGCCCCAGCGCCACCTACAACGTGCAGCAACTGCTCCACCTGTCCGGAGATCTCGACGTGGCGGCGCTGAGCGCGGCGGCGGCCGACCTGGTCGCACGACACGAGAGCCTGCGCACCGTGTTCCGGGAGACGGACGGCACCGCGTACCAGCACCTCCTGGACGGCGCGGCGGCACAGCCCGCCGTCGAGGTCGTCCGCACCGGCGCCGAGGGCCTGGACGAGGCCGTCGCGTCGGCCGCCGGGCACGCCTTCGACCTGACGGCCGAACTCCCGCTGCGCCTGCACCTGTTCACCATGGCGCCGGACGAGCACGTCCTGCTGCTCCTGGCGCACCACATCGCGTGTGACGGCTGGTCGATGGACCCGCTCGTCCGCGATCTCTCCCTCGCCTACACGGCCCGCCGCGAGGGCACGGCCCCGGTGTGGCCGTCCGCGCTGCCGGTCCAGTACGCGGACTACACGCTGTGGCAGCGTGAGGTTCTGGGTGATGAGAACGACCCGGAGAGCGTGATCGCCGGGCAGATCGCGCACTGGCGGCAGGCCCTGGCCGGCCTGCCCGACCAGCTCGAACTCCCCACCGACCGGCCCCGCCCGGCAGTGGCCAGCTACCGGGGTGAGACCTTCGCGTTCTCCTGGGACGCGGAGGTGCACGCAGGTCTGGTGCGCCTCGCGCGGGAGCACCGGTCCAGCGTCTTCATGGTCGTCCAGGCGGGTATCGCCGCGCTGCTGACGCGCCTGGGCGCGGGCACGGACGTCCCCATCGGCTCGGCCATCGCCGGCCGCACGGACGGCGCCCTGGACGACCTCGTCGGCTTCTTCGTCAACGCCCTGGTGCTGCGGACGGACACGTCGGGCGACCCGTCGTTCGAGGAGCTGCTCGGCCGGGTCCGGGAGACCGACCTCGCGGCCTACGCGAACCAGGACGTGCCCTTCGAGCGGCTCGTGGAGATCGTCAACCCGGCCCGCTCGCTGTCTCACCACCCGCTCTACCAGGTCATGTTGACCTTCCAGAAGCCCGAGGGCGTCGCCTCACCGGAACTGCCGGGGCTGGCGGTGCGGGAGCACGCGCTGGACGCCACGTCCGCGAAGTTCGACCTGTCCTTCGACTTCGAGGAGCGGCTCACCGACGGCGGGAACCCCGGGGGGATGCGGGGGCTGGTGGAGTTCGCGACGGATCTGTTCGACCGGGACTCGGCCGTGGCCATCGCCGCCCGTCTGGAGCGGCTGCTGCGCGCTGTGATCGCGGATGCGTCCCGGCCGATCGGCGAGCTGGAGATCCTCTCCGACGGTGAGCGCGAGCAGCTGACCACCGGCTGGAACGACACCGCCCGCGAGGTCACCTCCGCGACCCTGGCCGAGCTGTTCCAGGCCCAGGTCACCCGCACCCCCCACGCCCCGGCCGTCGAGCACGACGGCACGGTGCTGACCTATGCCGAGCTGAACGCCAAGGCCAACCGGCTCGCCCGCCACCTCATCGCCCAAGGCGCCGGCCCCGAGCGGTTCGTGGCCATCGCACTGCCCCGCTCCATCGAACTCACCGTCGCCATCATGGCCGTCGTCAAAACGGGTGCCGCCTATGTTCCGGTGGACCTGTCCTACCCCGCCGACCGCATCGCCTTCATGCTCGGCGACACCACGCCCGTGCTCGCCATCACCGACGACAAGGGGCGTGCGCAGCTCCCGGACGTCGACGGCATGGGCATCGTCGCTGTCGCGGACGGCGACGCGCTGTCCCCCGCCGACGTGATCGTCCCCATGGACGCCGCCCACCCGGTGTTCGTGATCTACACGTCGGGTTCCACCGGCCGCCCCAAGGGCGTCGTCGTCGAACACCGCTCGCTCAACCTCTACCTGGCCTGGGCACGGTCGGCCTACACCGCCGTGTCGGGGCGGGCTATGGTGCACTCCCCTGTCTCGTTCGACCTGACCGTCACCGGCCTCTTCGGCCCGCTCACCTCCGGCGGCTGCGTCCAGCTCATCGAGCTCACCGAGGAATCGGCCGACGAACTCGCCGAGCAGCCCACCTTCGTCAAAGCCACGCCCTCCCACCTCGGCCTGCTCATGGCCCTGCCCGAGCGGTTCTCACCCTCCGGACAGCTCGTCCTCGGCGGCGAATCCCTCCTCGGCGAAGTCCTCGACGAATGGCGCAGCCGCCACCCCGACGTCACCGTCATCAACGAATACGGCCCGACAGAAACCACCGTCGGCTGCACCGAATACCGCATCAACCCCGGCGAGAAAGCCCCCGCCGGCGTCGTCACCATCGGACGCCCCATCTGGAACACCCAGATGTACGTCCTCGACGCCGCCCTCCGGCCGGTTCCGGCGGGTGTCTCGGGTGAGCTCTACATCGCCGGTGATCTCCTCGCCCGGGGTTACCACCGGCGCCCGGACCTCACCGCCGGCCGTTTCGTCGCCAGCCCCTTCGCCGTGGGCGCGCGAATGTACCGCACGGGTGACATCGCGAAGTGGCGGGCGGACGGGCAGCTGGAGTTCGTCAGCCGCGTCGACAACCAGGTCAAGGTCCGCGGCTACCGCATCGAACTCGGCGAGATCGAGTCCGTCGTGGCCGCCCACCCCGGCGTCGTCCAGGCCGCCGTCATCGTCCGCGAGGACCAGCCCGGCGACAAACGCATCACCGCCTACGTCGTTCCCTCGACTCCGGCTGCCGATGTCCGCGAGCTGCGCGACCACGCGGCACTGTCGCTGCCCGAGTACATGGTCCCGTCCGCGTTCGTCACCCTCGACGTGCTGCCGCTGACGCCCAACGGCAAGCTGGACCACGGCGCGCTTCCCGCCCCCCAGGCCACCGGCACCACCGACGGCCGCGCCCCGCGCACCCCCCGCGAGGAGCTCCTCTGCGGCATCTTCGCCGAGATTCTGGGCGTCGAGCGGGCCGGCATCGACGACAACTTCTTCGACCTCGGCGGGCACTCCCTCCTCGCCATGCGCCTCATCAGCCGCATCCGTGCCGCTCTGGACGCGGAGCTGTCCGTCCGCGACCTGTTCGAGGCTCCGACCGTGGCCGGGCTGAGTGAGCGGCTCGGTGGCGCCACCGGCGGCCGTGCCGTCCTCGCGCGCCGGGAGCGGCCGGAGCTCGTGCCGCTGTCGTTCGCGCAGCGCCGCCTGTGGTTCCTCCACAAGTTGGAGGGCCCCAGCGCCACGTACAACGTGCCGCTTCTCCTCCGCCTGTCCGGTGAGCTCGACACGGACGCCCTGCGCGCGGCCGTCACCGACCTGGTGGACCGGCACGAGAGCCTGCGGACCGTCTTCCCCGAGACCGACGGCACCCCCCACCAGCTCGTCCTCCAGGGCGCGGCCGCCCGGCCCGTCGTGGAGATCGTCCACACGGACGCCGCCCGGCTGGACGAGTCCGTGGCCGAGGCGTCCCGCCACACCTTCGACCTGACCTCGGAACTGCCCTTCCGCGTTTGGCTGTTCCGCACCGAGGGCGATGAGCAGGCCCTGCTCATCCTGGCGCACCACATCGCCAGTGACGGCTGGTCCACGGCGCCGCTCGCCCGCGATCTGTCCACCGCCTACGCGGCCCGCCGCGCGGGCTCGGCGCCCGCCTGGGCGCCGCTGCCCGTGCAGTACGCCGACTACACCCTCTGGCAGCGCGACGTCCTCGGCGACGAGAACGACCCGCAGAGCGTCATCAGCGCGCAGGTCGCGCACTGGCGGGAGACCCTGGCCGGGCTGCCCGACCAGCTCGTCCTGCCCGCCGACCGGCCCCGGCCCGCCGAGGCCGCCTATCGCGGGGAGAGTGTCGCGTTCAGCGTCGACACCGCCCTGCACGAGGGCATCGCCGAGCTGGCGCGTGCGCACCAGGCGAGTGTGTTCATGGTCGTCCAGGCCGCCCTGGCGGCCCTGCTGACGCGGCTCGGCGCGGGCACGGACATCCCGCTCGGTTCGCCGATCGCGGGCCGCACGGACGACGCGCTCGACGGGCTCGTCGGGTTCTTCATCAACACCCTCGTGCTGCGCACCGACACCTCCGGCAACCCCACCTTCGAGGAGCTGCTCGGCCGGGTCCGCGAGACCGACCTCGCGGCCTACGCCCACCAGGACGTGCCCTTCGAGCGGCTCGTGGAGATCGTCAACCCGACGCGTTCGCTGTCCTACCACCCGCTGTTCCAGGTGATGCTGAGCTTCGAGGCGACCGGCGCCGACGTGCCGGTCGACGGCCTCGGCGGGCTCGACGGACGGCTGGAGCAGGTGGCGGCCGAGACCGCGAAGTTCGACCTCGAAATCGGCATGGAGGAGCACCTGACCGCCGAGGGCCTGCCGGCCGGCATGGCGGGCTCGGTGGACTTCGCGACGGACCTCTTCGACCGGGCGACCGCCGAGGCCGTCGCCGAGCGCCTGGTGCGCGTGCTGCGCGCGATCGTCGCGGACGCGTCGCTGCCGATCAGCGACCTGGACGTCCTCTCCGACGACGAGCGGGAGCAGCTCCTCGTCCAGTGGCCCGCCGCCGTGCGCCAGCTGCCGGACGGCCAGCCGGTGCCCGAGGGCGCCCGCGTCCTCGTCCTCGACGAGGCGCTCCGGCCCGTGCCCGCCGGGGTGAACGGCGAGATCCACCTCGCCGACACCACCGACACCACCCCGCGCCCCACCGGCACCACCGGCCGCTGGACCACCGACGGCCGCCTGATGGCTCCCCTCGAAACCGAGCGGGACACCGTCGCCGCCCCGACGCGCCGCCGCGCCCGCACCCCGCAGGAAGAGATCCTTTGCGGTCTGTTCGCCCAGACCCTCAACCTGCCGACGCTGGACGTGGACGACAACTTCTTCGACCAGGGCGGCCACTCCCTCTCCGCCGTCCGTCTCCTCAGCCGCATCCGCACCACCTTCGGCGCCGAACTCGCCGTCCGCGACCTGTTCGAAGCACCCACCGTCGCCGGCATCGCCCAGCGCATCACCGGCGCCGCCGGAGCCCGCACAGCCCTCGCCCCGATGGAGCGCCCCGAGCTCGTCCCGCTCTCCTTCGCCCAGCGCCGCTTGTGGTTCCTCCACCAGCTCGAAGGCCCCAGCGCCACGTACAACGTGCCGATGGTGCTGCACCTCACCGGCACCGTGGACGTGCCCGCTCTCCGCGCCGCGCTCGGCGACCTCACCGCGCGCCACGAGAGCCTGCGCACCGTCTTCCCCCAGACGGACGGGACCCCGCATCAGCTCGTCCTCGACGGCGACGCCGCCCGGCCCGTCATCGAGCTGGCCGACACGACCGCCGACCGCGTCGCACAGGACGTGGCCGAGGCCGCGCTCCACACGTTCGACCTGACCGGCGAGCTCCCCCTGCGCGCGTGGCTGTTCACCACCTCGCCGACGCGGCACGTCCTGCTGCTCCTGGCGCATCACATCGCCAGTGACGGCTGGTCCATGGACCCGCTCGCTCGCGACCTGTCGGCCGCCTACTCGGCGCGCTGCGAGGGCACCGCACCCGTCTGGTCCACCGCCCTGCCGGTGCAGTACGCGGACTACACGCTGTGGCAGCGCGAGCTCCTCGGCGACGAGAACGACCCGGACAGCGTCATCTCCGCGCAGGTCGAGCACTGGCGGCAGGCGCTGGCCGGCCTGCCCGATCAGCTGGCTCTGCCCACCGACCGGCCCCGGCCCGCCGTCGCCACGCACGGCGGCGACCACGTGCCGTTCCTGTGGGACGCCGAGCTGCACGAAGGCGTCGCACGGCTGGCGCGGGAGCACCGGACGAGTGTGTTCATGGTGCTCCAGGCCGCACTGGCCGCCCTGCTGACGCGGCTGGGCGCGGGGACGGACATCCCGATCGGGTCGCCCGCCGCCGGGCGCAATGACGACGCGCTGGAGGACCTCGTCGGGTTCTTCGTCAACACCCTGGTGCTGCGCACCGACACCTCCGGCAACCCCTCGTTCGCCGAGCTCCTCGGCCGGGTCCGGGAGACCGACCTCGCGGCCTACGCCTACCAGGACGTGCCCTTCGAACGGCTCGTGGAGATCGTCAACCCGGCCCGCTCGCTCGCGCACCACCCGCTGTTCCAGGTGATGCTCGTCCTGCAGAACACCGCCGGTGGCGACTTCGCCATGCGCGGCCTGCGGGTCCGCGAGGAGGACCTGTCCAACTCCGTCGCCAAGTTCGACCTCACCTTCGCCGTCGCCGAGCTGCACGGCGCCGACGGCACGGCGGCCGGTCTCGACGGCACCCTGGAGTTCGCCACCGACCTCTTCGACCGCGAGAGTGCCCAGACCATCGCCACGCGGCTGGAGCGCCTGCTGCGCTCGGCCGTCGCCGACGCGTCCCGGCCGCTCGCCGAGCTGGAGGTCCTCTCGGACGCCGAGCGCTACCGGATGCTCGTCGAGTGGAACGACACCGCCCGCGCCGTGCCCGCGGCGACGCTCCCGGACCTCTTCCGGGCCCAGGTGGCCCGCACGCCGGACGCTCCCGCGCTGGAGAGCGCGGGGACGGTCCTCTCCTACGCGGAGCTGAACGCGCGGGCCAACCGCCTCGCCCACCACCTCATCGGCCGGGGCGTCGGCCCCGAGGACGTCGTGGCGCTCGCCCTGCCGCGCTCCGCCGACCTCGTCGTGGCGGCCCTGGCCGCCCTGAAGGCCGGGGCGGCCTACCTGCCCGTCGACCCGGGCTACCCGGCCGAGCGCATCGCCTACATGATCGAGGACGCCCGGCCCGTGCTCGTCGTCACCGACGCGGCGCACGCCGGCCGGCTGCCGGCGACGGACGTGCCGGTCCTGTCCACGGCCGACGCCCCCGGGGCCGGTCCGGAGCACGACCCCTCGGACGCCGACCGCGTCGCGCCGCTCCTGCTGGGGCACGCCGCGTACGTCATCTACACGTCCGGTTCCACCGGCCGCCCCAAGGGCGTGCTGGTCGCCCACAGCGGCATGGCCTCCTTCGCCGCCGACAAGATCGCGCGGCACGGGGTGCGGCCGGGCGGCCGGGTCCTGCAGTTCGCCTCGCCCAGCTTCGACGCCTCCGTGCTGGAGGTGTGGGTGGCGTTCCTCTCCGGCGGCTGCCTGGTGATCCCGCCCGCCGGGCCGCTCGCGGGCGAGACGCTCGTGCGGGTCCTCGCGGAGCTGCGGATCAACCACGCCGTGCTGTCCCCGGCGGCGGTGGCGAGCATGCCGGCCGCCGACCTGCCCGAGCTGCGGTCGCTGGTCCTCGGGGGTGACGCGTTCACCGGCGAGCTCGTCGGCCGGTGGTCGCAGGGCCGCCGGATGATCAACGGTTACGGGCCCTCCGAGGCCAGTGTCGAGGTCACCGCCAGCGCCCCGCTGACCGAGGCCGTCGCCCCGCCGATCGGCCGGCCCGTGTGGAACACGCGGGTGTACGTCCTCGACGCGGCGCTCCGGCCCGTTCCGGCCGGGGTCCCCGGCGAGCTGTACGTCGCCGGCATCCAGCTGGCCCGGGGCTACCTGGGCCGCCCGGAGCTGACGGCCGGCCGCTTCGTCGCCAACCCCTTCGACGAGCCCGGCGGGCGCATGTACCGCACGGGCGACCTGGCCAAGTGGCGGACCGACGGGCAACTGGAGTTCGTCGGGCGCGTCGACCACCAGGTCAAGGTCCGCGGCTTCCGCATCGAACTCGGCGAGATCGAGAACGCCCTGGCGGCCCACCCGGCCGTCGGCCCGGTCGCGGTCGTCGTCCGCGAGGACCGGCCGGGCGACAAGCGCATCGTCGCCTACGTCGTCCCCGCCGGCGCCGGCGCGAACCCGGACGCGCGCGCCCTGCGCGACCACGTGGCCTCCGTGCTCCCCGAGTACATGGTCCCGTCCGCGTTCGTCCCGCTGGACGCGCTGCCGCTGGCCCCCACGGGCAAGGTGGACCGCAAGGCCCTCCCGGAGCCGAGGATCAGCGGCGCCGACGGCGGCCGGGGACCGCGGGACGCCCGGGAGGAGATCCTGTGCGGGATCTTCGCCGAGGTCCTCGGCGTGGAGCGGGCCGGGATCGACGACAACTTCTTCGACCTCGGCGGCCACTCCCTGCTCGCCACCCGCCTCACCAGCCGCATCCGCACCACCTTCGGCGCCGAACTCGCCGTCCGCGACCTCTTCGAGGCGCCGACCGTGGCCGGCATCGCCCAGCGCGTCACCGGCGCGGCCGGGGCACGGGCCGCCCTCGCCCCGATGGAGCGCCCCGAGCTCGTCCCGCTCTCCTTCGCCCAGCGCCGCCTGTGGTTCCTGGACCGGCTGGAGGGACCGAGCGCCACGTACAACGTGCCGATGGCGCTGCGGCTGACCGGTGCCCTCGACACGGACGCCCTGCGCGCGGCCGTCACCGACCTGGTGGACCGGCACGAGTCCCTGCGAACCGTCTTCCCCGAGACCGACGGCACCCCCCACCAACTCGTCCTCCAGGGCGCGGCCGCCCGGCCCGTCGTGGAGATCGTCCACACCGACGCCGCCCGGCTGGACGAGGCCGTGGCCGAGGCGTCCCGCCACACCTTCGACCTGACGGCGGAACTGCCGCTTCGCGCCTGGCTCTTCGAGACGGCGCCGGAGGAGCACGTTCTGCTGCTGCTGGCACACCACATCGCGAGCGACGGTTCGTCGATGGCGCCGCTCGCCCAGGACCTGTCCGTGGCCTACGCGGCCCGCCGCGCGGGCTCGGCGCCCGCCTGGGCGCCGCTGCCGGTGCAGTACGCGGACTACACGCTGTGGCAGCGCGAGCTCCTCGGCGACGAGGGGGACGCGGACAGCGTCATCTCCGAGCAGGTCGCCTACTGGCGGAAGGAGCTGGCCGGCCTGCCCGACCAGCTTGTCCTGCCGGCCGACCGGCCGCGTCCGGCGGTGGCGGGCTACGCCGGCGGCAACGTCGAGTTCGCCCTGGACCCGGAGCTGCACGAGGGCATCGTGCGCCTGGCGCGGGAGCACCGGGCGAGCGTCTTCATGGTCGTCCAGGCCGCCCTGGCCACGCTGTTGTCGCGGCTCGGCGGGGGGACGGACATCCCGCTCGGTTCGCCGATCGCGGGCCGCACGGACGACGCGCTCGACGGGCTCGTCGGGTTCTTCATCAACACCCTCGTGCTGCGCACCGACACCTCCGGCGACCCGACGTTCGCCGACCTGCTCCGGCGGGTGCGGGAGACGGACCTCGCGGCGTACGCCCACCAGGACGTGCCCTTCGAGCGGCTCGTGGAGATCGTCAATCCCACGCGTTCGCTGTCCTACCACCCGCTGTTCCAGGTGATGCTGACCTTCGACGCGTCGGCGGCCGCCGTGCCGCTGGCGGGGGTCGAGAGCCGGTTCGAGCCGGTGGACTCCGACATCGCGAAGTTCGACCTCGAATTCGGCATGGAGGAGCTGCGCACGGCCGAGGGCCTGCCGGCCGGCATGGCGGGCTCGGTGGACTTCGCGACGGAGCTGTTCGACCGCGAGACGGTCGAGGCGATCACGGTGCGGCTGGAGCGGGTGCTGCGCGCGGCCGTCGCGGACGCGTCGCTGCCGATCAGCGACCTGGACGTCCTCTCCGACGACGAGCGGGAGCAGCTCCTCGTCCAGTGGCCCGCCGCCGTGCGCCAGCTGCCGGACGGGCAGCCGGTGCCCGAGGGCACCCGCGTCCTCGTCCTCGACGAGGCGCTCCGGCCCGTGCCCGCCGGGGTGAACGGCGAGATCCACCTCACCGACACCACCGACACCACCCCGCGCCCCACCGGCACCACCGGCCGCTGGACCACCGACGGCCGCCTGGTCGCCGCCGTCCGGGACGAGCAGGCCGTCGTGGCCGCCCCGGCCCGGCGCCGCACCCGCACGCCCCAGGAAGAGATCCTCTGCGGCCTCTTCGCCCAGACCCTCAACCTGCCGACCCTCGACATCGACGACAACTTCTTCGACCACGGCGGCCACTCCCTCTCCGCCGTCCGCCTCCTCAGCCGCATCCGCACCACCTTCGGCGCCGAACTCGCCGTCCGCGACCTCTTCGAAGCCCCCACCGTCGCCGGCATCGCCCAGCGCATCACCAACGCCGCCGGAGCCCGCACAGCCCTGGCCCCGATGGAGCGCCCCGAGCTCGTCCCGCTCTCCTTCGCCCAGCGCCGCCTGTGGTTCCTCCACCAGCTCGAAGGCCCCAGCCCGACCTACAACGTCCCGCTGGTCCTGCACCTCACCGGCACCGTGGACGTGCCCGCTCTCCTCGCCGCGCTCGGCGACCTCACCGCGCGCCACGAGAGCCTGCGCACCGTCTTCCCGAAGACCGACGGCACCCCGTACCAGCTGCTGCTCGACGGCGACGCCGCCCGGCCCGAGCTCACGGTCGTCGGTACCACCGCCGACCGCGTCGGCCAGGACATCGCCGAGGCCGCGCGCCACGCGTTCGACCTGGCCACGGAACTTCCCCTGCGGGCCTGGCTGTTCAGCACCTCGCCGACGCGGCACGCGCTCGTCCTGCTGACGCACCACATCGCCAGCGACGGCTGGTCCATGGACCCGCTGTCCCACGACCTGGCCGCCGCCTACACGGCGCGCTGCGAGGGCGGGGCACCGCAGTGGGCGCCGCTGCCGGTGCAGTACGCGGACTACACCCTCTGGCAGCGCGAGCTCCTCGGCGACGAGAACGATCCCGGCAGCCTCATCTCCGCCCAGGCGGGCTACTGGCAGCGGACGCTGGCCGGCCTCCCCGACCGGCTGGAGCTGCCGACCGACCGGCCGCGCCCGGCGGTGGCGAGCTACCGGGGCGAGAGCATCGCCTTCTCCTGGGACACCGACCTGCACGACGGCGTGGTCCAGCTGGCCCGCCGCCACCAGGCGAGCGTGTTCATGGTGCTCCAGGCCGCTCTCGCGACCCTGCTGACGCGCCTCGGCGCGGGCACGGACATCCCCCTCGGCTCGCCGATCGCCGGGCGCAACGACGACGCGCTCGAAGACCTCGTCGGGTTCTTCGTCAACACCCTCGTCCTGCGCACCGACACCTCCGGCAACCCCACCTTCACCGAGCTCCTCGGCCGGGTCCGCGAGACCGACCTCGCGGCCTACGCCCACCAGGACGTGCCCTTCGAGCGGCTCGTGGAGATCGTCAACCCGGCCCGCTCGCTCGCGCACCACCCGCTGTTCCAGGTGATGCTCGTCCTGGCGAACGAGGCCGAGGGCGAGTTCCGGATGCGGGGTCTGGAGGTCGCGGACGAGGACATCACCTCCTTCGCCGCGAAGTTCGACCTGACGTTCGCCATCGCCGAGCTGCACGGCGCCGACGGTTCCTCCGCCGGTCTCGACGGCACCCTGGAGTTCGCCACCGACCTCTTCGACCGCGAGAGTGCCCAGAGCATCGCCGCGCGCCTGGAGCGCCTGCTGCGCTCCGCGGTCGCCGACGCCTCGCAGCCGCTCAGCGACCTGGACGTCCTCTCCGACGCCGAGCGGCACCAGCTGCTCGTCGAGTGGAACGACACCGCGCGCGAGGTCCCCGCGGCCACGCTGCCGGAGCTGTTCCAGGAGCGGGTGGCCGCGGCGCCGGACGCCCCGGCGCTGGAGTACGGCGACGCCGTCCTGACCTACGCGGAGCTGAACGCGCGGGCCAACCGCCTCGCCCACCACCTCATCGGCCTCGGCGTCGGCCCGGAGAGCGTCGTCGCGCTCGCCCTGCCGCGCTCCACCGACCTGGTCGCCTCGCTCCTGGCCGTCCTCAAGACCGGTGCCGCGTACCTGCCCGTCGACCCCGAGTACCCCGCCGACCGCGTCGCCTACATGCTGGAGAGCTCCGCCCCGGCCTGTGTCGTGACGAACGGCGCGACCGGCCGGGTCCTGCCCGGGACGGCGCCCCGCCTGGTCCTCGACGACCCCGGCACGGCGCGCGCCCTCGCGGAGGGCCCGGACACCGACCCCACCGACGCCGACCGCACCACACCCCTGCTCCCCGGGCACCCCGCGTACGTCATCTACACCTCCGGCTCCACCGGGCGCCCCAAGGGTGTCGCGATGCCCGGCGGTGCGATGGTCAACCTGCTGGCCTGGCACGCTCAGGCGGTGCCGGGCGGGCCGGGGGCGCGCACGGCGCAGTTCACGGCGATCAGCTTCGACGTGTCCGTGCAGGAGACCCTGTCGTCCCTGCTGCACGGCGGCACGCTCGTCGTCCCCGGGGACGCGGTGCGGCGGGACGCGGCGGCCTTCGCCCGCTGGCTCGCCGAGCACGAGGTGACCGAGCTGTACGCGCCGAACCTGGTGATCGACGCGGTCGCCGAGGAGGCCACCGGGCAGGGCGTGGCGCTGCCCGCCCTGACGGAGATCGCGCAGGCCGGTGAGGCCCTGGTGCTGAGCAAGCACCTGCGCGAGCTGTACCGGCGCAACGACCGGCTGCGGCTGCACAACCACTACGGGCCCACCGAGACCCACGTGGTCACCGCCTACGCGCTGCCCGCGGACCCGGCCGACTGGCCGGCGACGCCGCCGCTGGGCGCCCCGATCTGGAACACCCGGGCCTACGTCCTCGACGAGGCGCTCCGCCCGGTCCCGGCGGGCGTGCCCGGCGAGCTGTACCTGGCCGGCGCGCAACTGGCCCGCGGCTACCTCGGCCGGCCCGGCCTGACCGCCGGGCGGTTCGTCGCCAGCCCCTTCGGGGAGCCCGGGGAGCGCATGTACCGCACCGGCGACCTCGCCCGGTGGCGGGACGGGCGGCTCGACTACCTCGGGCGCGCCGACGACCAGGTCAAGGTCCGCGGCTTCCGCATCGAGCTCGGCGAGATCGAGAGCGTCCTCGCGGCGCACCCGGCCGTCGGGCAGGCCGCGGTGACCGTCCGCGAGGAAGCGCCGGGCGGCAAGCGGCTCGTGGCCTACGCGGTGCCCGCGGCCGGTGCGGCCGTGGACACGGCGGAGCTGCGCGCCCACGTCGCCGGGCTGCTGCCCGAGTACATGGTGCCGGCCGCCTTCGTGGCGCTCGCGTCCTTGCCGCTGACGCCCAACGGCAAGCTCGACCGGCGGGCGCTGCCCGCGCCGGACTTCGCGGCGGCGGCCACCTCGCGGGAGCCGCGGAACGCGAAGGAGGAGTCCCTGTGCGGGATCTTCGCGCAGGTGCTGGATCTGCCCCGGGTGGGGATCGACGACAGCTTCTTCGAGCTGGGCGGGCACTCCCTGCTGGCCACGAAGCTGATCAACCGGGTGCGCACGGAGCTGGGCGTCGAGCTGTCCATACGGGCGGTGTTCGAGGCGCCGACGGTGGCCGCGCTGGCCGAGCGGCTCGTCGGGGCGAAGAAGAGAGCACGGCCCGCGCTGCGGCCGATGAAGAGGTCTGGGGAGTAAGTTCATGATTCCGCTGTCATTCGCGCAACGACGCCTGTGGTTCCTCCAGCAGTTCGAGGGGCCCAGCGCCACGTACAACATCCCCATGCTGCTCCGGCTGAGCGGTGACCTGGACGTCGCGGCCCTCCGGGCGGCCGTGTCCGACGTCGTCGAGCGGCACGAGAGCCTGCGGACCGTCTTCCCGGAGGCCGAGGGCACCCCCCGCCAGCACATCCTGGAGCCCGCCGAGGCGCGGCCGGTCTTCGAGACCGTCCGGCCCGCCCCGGGCCGTCTGGAGGAGGCGATCCGGGAGGCCGCGGGCCACGCCTTCGACCTGCTGACGGACCTCCCCATCCGGTTCTCGCTGTTCGAGGCCGGGCCCGGGGAGCACGTGCTGCTGCTCCTGGCCCACCATGTGGCCGCCGACGGCGGCTCGCTGGCCCCGCTGACCCGCGACCTGTCCGAGGCGTACGCGGCCCGGCGCGCCGGGCGGGCCCCGCAGTGGGAGCCGCTGCCGGTCCAGTACGCGGACTACACGCTGTGGCAGCGGGAGGTGCTGGGCGAGGAGGACGACCCGGAGAGCCTGATCTCCGAGCAGGTCGCGTTCTGGACGGAGACCCTGGCCGGCCTGCCCGACCAGCTGGAGCTGCCCGCCGACCGGCCGCGCCCGGCCGTGGCCGGCTACCGCGGCGACAGCGTCGAGCTGTGCTGGGACGCCGGGCTGCACCGGGATCTGGTGCGGCT
The DNA here is from genome assembly GCF_040646215.1 of Streptomyces sp. NPDC046215. Classification (NCBI taxonomy): domain Bacteria; kingdom Bacillati; phylum Actinomycetota; class Actinomycetes; order Kitasatosporales; family Streptomycetaceae; genus Streptomyces; species Streptomyces sp. NPDC046215. The sequence continues at coordinate 20,369 of NZ_JBEYZW010000060.1, forward strand.
GGCGCGCGAGCACCGGTCGAGCGTGTTCATGGTGCTCCAGGCCGGTCTGGCCGCCCTGCTGACGCGGCTCGGCGCGGGCACGGACATCCCCCTCGGCTCGCCGGTCGCCGGGCGCAACGACGACGCGCTCGACGACCTCGTCGGGCTGTTCCTCAACACCCTGGTGCTGCGCACCGACACCTCCGGCGACCCGACGTTCGCCGAGCTGCTGGAGCGGGTGCGCGAGGCCGACCTGGCCGCGTTCGCCCACCAGGACGTGCCCTTCGAGCGGCTGGTGGAGGTCGTCAACCCCACCCGGTCCCTGGCCCGCCACCCGCTGTTCCAGGTCCTGCTGATCCTCCAGAACAACGACAAGGCGGCCGTGGAGCTGCCCGGCCTGCGGGTCGGCCTCGAAGGCGTCGAGACGGGCGTCGCGAAGTTCGACCTGTCCTTCGAACTGGAGGAGCGGCTGGGCGGCGCGGGCGAGCCCGAAGGCATCGACGTGAGCGTCGAGTTCGCCACGGAGCTCTTCGACCGGTCGACGGTCGAGGGGATCGTCGACCGGCTGGAGCGGCTCCTGCGGTCCGCGGTGGCGGACGCCTCGCGGCGCGTCGGCGAGCTGGACGTCCTCTCCGCCGGTGAGCTGCGGCAGTTGGCGCAGTGGAACGACACGGCGGGCGAGGTGCCCGCGGCGACGCTCGCCGGGCTGTTCGAGGCGCAGGCCGTGCGCACCCCGGACGCCGACGCCCTGGTCTGCGGCGACGTGTGCCTGTCGTACGCGGAGCTCGACGCCCGCGCCAACCGGCTGGCCCGCCTGCTGCTCACCCGGGGCGTCGGGCCGGAGAGCTACGTGGCCGTCGCGTTGCCGCGCGGGGTGGAGCTGCCGGTGGCGCTGCTGGCCGTGGCGAAGACCGGTGCGGCGTACCTGCCCGTCGACCCCGGCTACCCGGCCGACCGCATCGGCTACATCTTCGACGACGCCCGGCCGGTGTGCGTCCTCACCACCGCGGACACCGCGCCCGCTCTGCCCGTCGAGGAGCGTGCCCTGCTCGTCGTCGACGACGCCGCCACCCTGGCCGCCCTGGGGGGGCTGCCGGGCACGGACCTGACGGACGCCGAGCGCCCGGCGGGCCTGTCGGCGGCGAGCCCGGCGTACGCGATCTACACCTCCGGTTCGACGGGCCGCCCCAAGGGCGTGGTCGTCACGGCCGGCAACCTCGTGAACTTCCTGACCGCGATGGGGCTTTGCCTCGCCCCGGCGGCCTCGGACCGGCTGCTGGCCGTGACCACCGTGGCCTTCGACATCGCGGGCCTGGAGCTGTACCTGCCGCTGGTCAGCGGCGGGGCGGTCGTGCTCGCCACGCCGGAGCAGGTCCGGGACACCGCCCTGCTCGCCGACCTGGTGGCCGCCGCCGGGGTGACCGTCATGCAGGCCACGCCGTCGCTGTGGCAGGCTCTGGTCGCCCAGCGCCCGGAGGCCCTGCGGGGCCTGCGGGTCCTCGTCGGCGGGGAGGCCCTGCCGGCCCCGCTGGCCGGGCGGCTGGCGGAGCTCGGGGCGGGCGTCACCAACCTCTACGGGCCGACGGAGACGACGATCTGGTCGGCCGCCGCGGAGATCACCGGCGGCGGCACCCCGCCGATCGGCATGCCGATCCTCAACACCCAGGTGTACGTGCTGGACGCGGGCCTGCGGCCGGTGCCGGCCGGGGTCCCGGGCGAGCTGTACATAGCGGGCGCCGGTGTGGCGCGCGGCTACCGGGGGCGGCCCGGCCTGACGGCGGAGCGCTTCGTCGCCAACCCCTTCGGGGAGCCCGGGGCGCGGATGTACCGCACGGGTGACCTGGCCAAGTGGCGGGCGGACGGGCAGCTGGAGTTCGTCGGGCGCGTCGACCACCAGGTCAAGGTCCGCGGCTTCCGCATCGAACTCGGCGAGATCGAGGCGGCGGTCGCCGCGCACCCGGGCGTCGGCCAGGTGGTCGTGGCCGTCCGCGAGGACCGGCCCGGCGACAAGCGGATCGTGGCCTACGTGCTGCCCGCGGCCGGCGCCGCGCCGGACGCGGCGGAGCTGCGCGCTGCGGTGGCGCGGTCCCTGCCGGAGTACATGGTGCCCTCGGCGTTCATGGTGCTGGCGGCGTTCCCGCTGACGCCGAACGGCAAGCTGGACCGCAAGGCGCTGCCCGCGCCGGAGTTCGCGGCGGCGGGCGGCTCCCGGGGGCCGCGCGACGCGCGGGAGGAGATCCTGTGCGGGATCTTCGCCGAGGTGCTCGGCGCGGAGCAGGTGGGCATCGACGACAACTTCTTCGACCTCGGCGGGCACTCCCTGCTCGCCACCCGGCTCACCAGCCGCATCCGCACCACCTTCGCCGTGGAACTCGCCGTCCGCGACCTCTTCGAGGCGCCCACCGTGGCCGGGCTGGCCGGCCGGCTGGACGGCGCCGAGGGCGGCCGCAGGGCCCTGGCGCCGGCCGCGCGCCCGGAGCGGGTGCCGCTGTCGTTCGCGCAGCGCCGCCTGTGGTTCCTGGACCAGTTGGAGGGCCCGAGCGCCACGTACAACGTGCCGATGCTGATGCGCCTGTCCGGCGAGCTGGACGTGGCCGCGCTGCGCGAGGCGATGGCCGACCTCGCGGCCCGGCACGAGAGCCTGCGCACGGTCTTCCCCGAGGCCGGCGGCGCCCCGTACCAGCGGGTGCTGGACGGCGCCGCGGCCCGGCCCGCCGTCGAGGTCGTCGAGGTCGAAGCGGGGCGTGTCGACGAGGCGGTGGCCGAAGCGGCCCGCCGCCCCTTCGACCTGGCGGCGGAGATCCCGCTGCGGGCCTGGGTGTTCACCTCGGCGCCGGACGAGCACGCGCTGCTCGTCCTCGCCCACCACATCGCCAGCGACGGCGCCTCGCTCGCCCCGCTGGCCGGCGACCTGTCCGCCGCCTACACCGCCCGCCGGGGCGGCACGGCACCTGACTGGGCGCCGCTGCCCGTGCAGTACGCCGACTACACCCTCTGGCAGCGCGACGTCCTCGGTGACGAGAGCGACCCGGAGAGCGTCATCGCCGGGCAGGTCGCGTACTGGAAGGAGACCCTGGCCGGGGTCCCCGACCAGCTGGAGCTGCCCGCCGACCGGCCGCGCCCGGCCGTCGCCGGCTACCGCGGGTCGAGCGTGGAGTTCGCGTGGGACGCCGAGCTGCACGAGGGCGTCGCACGGCTGGCGCGCGAGCACCGGGCGAGCGTCTTCATGGTGCTCCAGGCCGGTCTCGCGACGCTCCTGACGCGGCTCGGCGCGGGCACGGACATCCCCGTGGGCACCCCGATCGCCGGGCGGACCGACGACGCGCTCGCCGACCTCGTCGGGTTCTTCGTCAACACCCTCGTCCTGCGCACCGACACCTCCGGCAACCCCTCGTTCGCCGAGCTGCTGGACCGGGTCCGGGAGACCGACCTCGCGGCGTACGCCCACCAGGACGTGCCGTTCGAGCGGCTCGTGGAGATCGTCAACCCCGTCCGGTCGCTCGCGCACCACCCGCTGTTCCAGGTGATGCTCGTCCTGCAGAACAACGACGCGGCGCGCGTGGACCTGCCGGGCCTCACGGTCGGCCTGGAGGACGTCGACACCGGCGCCGCCAAGATCGACCTGGCGTTCAACATGGAGGAGCTGCACTCCCCCGAGGGCACGCCCGCCGGGCTCGCCGGGACGGTGGAGTTCTCCACCGAGCTCTTCGACCCGGCGACGGCCGGGGAGCTCGCCGCCCGCCTCGGCAGGCTGCTGCGCGCGGCCGTCACCGACGCGACGCGGCCGCTCGCCGCCCTGGAGGTGCTCGCGCCGGAGGAACGCCACCGGGTGCTCGTCGAGTGGAACGACACCGCCCGCGACATCCCCGCGGCCACCCTCCCGGACCTCTTCCGCGCCCAGGCGGCCCGCACTCCGGACGCGCCGGCGGTCGAGGACGGCGGGACGGTCCTGACCTACGCCGGGCTCGACGCCCGGGCGAACCGCCTGGCGCACCACCTCATCGGCCTGGGCGCGGGCCCCGAGCGCGTCGTCGCGCTCGCCCTGCCCCGCTCCGCCGACCTGGTGGTCTGCGTCCTCGCCGTCCTCAAGACCGGTGCGGCGTACCTGCCCGTCGACCCCGACTACCCGGCCGACCGCATCACCTACATGCTCCAGGACGCCCGGCCCGCGCTCGTCATCACGACGCCGGAGCTCGCGGAGAGCCTGCCGCGGACGGAGGTGCCCGTCCTGCTGTCGGACGCCGTCCCCGCCGGCGGCCCGGAGCACAGCCCCTCGGACGCCGACCGCACCACGCCCCTGCTGCTGGCACACCCGGCGTACATCATCTACACCTCCGGCTCCACCGGGCGCCCCAAGGGCGTGATGGTCCCGCACACCGGCATGGCGAGCTTCGCCGCCGACAAGATCGACCGCTGTGGTGTGGTGGCGGGCGACCGGGTGCTGCAACTGTCCTCGCCCAGCTTCGACCCCTCGGTCCTGGAGATCTGGACGGCGCTGCTGTCCGGCGCCTGCCTGGTGGTCCCCCCGGCCGGGCCGCTCGCGGGCGAGGCGCTCGTCGCGGTCCTGACCGATCTGCGGATCAACCACGCGGCGGTGGCCGCGGCGGTCCTGGCGAGCATGCCGGCGGCGGACCTGCCCGAGCTGCGGTCGCTGGCCGTCGGCGGCGAGGCGTTCACCGGCGAGGTCGCCGGGCGCTGGTCACAGGGCCGCCGGATGTTCAACGGCTACGGGCCCACCGAGGCCACCGTCTGGGTCACCTCCAGCGCCCCGCTGACCGAGGCCGTCGCCCCGCCGATCGGCCGCCCGGTGTGGAACACCCGGGCGTACGTGCTCGACGGCGCGCTGTGCCCGGTGCCCGCGGGGGTGCCCGGCGAGCTGTACATCGCGGGCGTCCAGCTGGCCCGCGGTTACCTGGGCCGCCCGGACCTCACCGCGAACCGGTTCGTCGCCGACCCCTTCGGCGCTCCCGGCGAGCGCATGTACCGCACCGGCGACCTCGTCACCTGGCGGGCGGACGGCCAGCTCGACTTCGTCGGGCGCGTCGACGACCAGGTCAAGGTCCGCGGCTATCGCATCGAACTCGGCGAGATCGAGGCGGCCGTGGCCGCGCACCCGGCCGTCGGGCAGGTGACGGTGGTGGTGCGCGAGGACCGGCCCGGCGACAAGCGGATCGTCGCCTACGTCGTACCGGCCGCGGCCGGTACGGAGGTGGACACCGACGACCTGCGCGCACGGCTGTCCGGGCACCTGCCCGACTACATGGTGCCGTCCGCGTTCCTCCGGCTCGACGCGTTCCCCCTGACCCCGAACGGCAAGCTGGACGCCAAGGCCCTGCCCGCCCCGGACTTCACGGCGGCGGTCGGCTCCGAGGCGCCCCGCACCCCGCGCGAGGAGGTCCTCAGCGCGCTGTTCGCCGAGGTGCTGAACCTGCCCCGGGCCGGCGTCAGGGACAGCTTCTTCGAGCTGGGCGGCGACAGCATCCAGTCCATCCAGCTCGTCTCCAGGGCCCGCAAGGCGGGCATCGCCCTGACCGCCCGGGAGATTTTCCAGCACCAGACCGTCGAGGCGCTCGCCGCGCTGGCCGGTGACCTGCCCGCCGAGGGCGGCGCCGAGGACCCCGACGCGGGCATCGGTGAACTGCCGCTGCTGCCCGTCATGCACTGGCTGCGGGAGCTGGACGCCCCCGTCGACGGCTTCAACCAGTCGATGGTCCTCCAGGTCCCCGCGGACCTGGGACAGGAGCGGCTGGAGCGGGCCGTGCAGGCCCTCCTCGACCACCACGACGCGCTGCGCCTGCGCGTCACCGAGGAGCCCGCCGGCCCGGCCGGGGCCCCCGCCTGGCGGGCCGAGGTCGCGCCCCGGGGCGCGGTGGCCGCGGCGGGCTGCGTCCGCCGGGTCGACGCCACCGGTGCGGCCGGGGACGCCCTGGCCGCGCTCGTGGCCGCCGAGGCGGACCGTGCCCGGGCCGCCCTCGCGCCCCGCGACGGTGTCATGGTGCGGGTGGTCTGGTTCGACGCCGGGCCCACCGCCTCCGGCCGACTGCTGCTGATGCTGCACCACTTGGTGGTCGACGGCGTGTCCTGGCGGATCCTCGTCCCGGACCTGACCGCGGCCTGGCAGGCCCTGGCGGCGGGCGAGGAGCCCGCCCTGGACGGCGGCGGCACCTCGCTGCGCCAGTGGGCGCGGCAGCTCACCGAGGCCGCCCGGGCCCCGGAGCGGCTGGCCGAACTCCCGGTGTGGGCCGAGGCCCTGCGCACCGAGGAGCCGCTCTTCGGCGACCGCCCCCTGGACCCCGCGCGGGACCTCGCGGACACCGTGCGCACCCTCACCCTCACCCTTGCCACCGACACCACCCATCCCTTGCTCACCAGCGTGCCCGGCGTCTTCCACGCCGGGGTCAACGACGTGCTGCTCAGCGGCCTGGCGCTGGCCGTCGCCGAGTGGCGCCGCCGCCGCGGCGGGGCCGACAGCCAGGTCCTGATCGACCTGGAGGGGCACGGCCGCGAGGAGATCGCCCCCGGCGCGGACCTGACCCGCACGGTCGGCTGGTTCACCAGCCTCTACCCGGTCCGCCTGGACCCGGGCCGCCTCGACTGGGACACCGTGCGGGCCGCCGGCCCCGAGGTGGGCCGGGCCGTGAAGACCGTCAAGGAACAGCTGCGGGCCTTCCCCGACCACGGCATGGGCTACGGCCTGCTCCGCCACCTGAACGAGACCACCGCGCCGGAGCTGGCGGGCCTGCCCGCCACCCCGCAGATCGGCTTCAACTACCTGGGCCGATTCGCCACCTCCGACGAGACCGCCGCCCGGGACTGGGACATCGCCCCCGACGTGGCGACCCCCTCGGGCTACGACCCCGGCATGCCCGCGACGCACGCCCTGGTCATCAACGCCGTGACCGAGGACCACGCCGACGGCCCCCGGCTGTCCGCCACGTGGAACTGGCCCGGCGAGCTGCTGTCCGAGGAGGACGTGCGCGAGCTCGCCGAGGGCTGGTTCACGGCGCTGACGGCCCTGGTGGCCCACGCCGCGGACCCGGAGGCAGGCGGCCACACGCCGTCCGACCTGTTCCTGGGGTCGCTGAGCCAGGACGAAATCGACGACCTCGAAGCCGAATTGGAATACCTGTGAAGACTCAGTCCGCACTTGAGGACGTCCTGCCGCTCGCCCCGCTGCAGGAAGGGTTCCTCTTCCACGCCCTGTACGACGGCCAGGCCCCGGACCTCTACACCGTGCAGCTCGTCCTGCGCGTCGAGGGCCCGCTCGACGCGGCCGTCATGCGCGCCTCCGCCGCCGCCCTGCTCGCCCGCCACGCCAACCTGCGGGCCGGGTTCCGCACCCGCAAGAGCGGCCAGGCGATCCAGGTGATCCACCGCGAGGTGCCGCTGCCCTGGCGCGAGATCGACCTCCGGCAGGCCGGCGGCGAGGCGGAGCTGGAGGAGCTGCTCGCCGCCGACCGCGCCGCGCGCTTCGACCTCGCCCGGCCGCCGCTGCTGCGCCTGTCCCTCTTCCGGCTCGCCGACGAGGAGTACTGCCTGGCGCTCACCAGCCACCACATCCTCCTCGACGGCTGGTCCACGCCCCTGCTCCTGGACGAGCTGTTCACCCTCTACGAGCGCGGGGGCTCCCCCGCCGGGCTGCCCCGCGTCACCCCCTTCCGCGACTACCTGGCCTGGCTGGGCCGGCAGGACCGGGCCGCGGCCGAGCGGGCCTGGCAGGACGCCCTCGCGGGCCTGGACGAGCCGACCCGCGTCGCCCCCGCCGCGGCCGGCGAGCCGGCGCTGCCCGAGCGCGTCGCGCTGGAGCTCTCCCCGGAGCTCACCGGCCGGCTGACGGCCACCGCCCGCTCCCACCGCCTGACGATGAGCACCCTGGTCCAGGGCGCCTGGGCGGCCGTCCTGGGCGGCCTCACCGGCCGCGACGACGTGGTGTTCGGCACGACCGTCTCCACCCGGCCCGCCGAGCTCCCCGGCTCCGAGGCGATGGTGGGCCTGTTCATCAACACCATCCCGGTCCGGGCCCGCCTGGACCGCGAGCGGTCCCTGCTGGAGAACCTGGTCCGCTTCCAGGACGAGCAGACGTCCCTGCTGCCCCACCAGTACCTCGGGCTCGGCCGGATCCAGCAACTGGCCGGGCTGGGCGACCTCTTCGACACCACGACGGTGTTCGAGAACTACCCGATGGGCGCCGGTGACGACGACGGCACCGTGGCCGGGCTGCGGCTCACCGAGGCCGACGGCCGGGACGCCACCCACTACGCCCTCAACCTCGTCGGCGACCTCGCGGGCGACCGGCTGAACCTGCGCCTGGACTACCGGGCCGACCGATTCGACCGGCGCACGGCCCAGGACATCGCCACCCGCGTGCGGCGCCTCCTGGAGTCCGCCGTCACCGAGCCGGCGGCCCCGCTGGGCCGCGTGGACCTCGTCGGCGAGGAGGAGCGGGCCCTGCTCCTGGGCGAGGGCGACGCCACCGCGCACCCGGTGCCCGCGACGACCCTGCCCGCCCTGTTCGCGGCCCAGGCGGCCCGTACCCCGGGTGCCACGGCCGTGGTGTGCGAGGACACGACCCTCACCTACGCGGAGCTCGACGAGCGCGCCGACCGGCTCGCGGCCCTCCTGGCCGAGCGGGGCGCGGGCCCCGAGCGCCTGGTGGCCCTGGCCCTGCCCCGGTCGGCCGACATGGTCGTGGCCCTGCTGGGCGTCCTCAAGAGCGGCGCCGCCTACCTCCCGGTGGACCCCGGCCACCCCCGCGACCGCGTCGCCTTCACCCTCACCGACGCCGCGCCCCTCACCGTCCTCACCACCGCGGACACCGCCGCCGTCCTGGACGGCCTGGACGTGCCCCTGCTGGTCCTGGACTCCGAGGAGACGCGCGCGGCCCTGGCCGCCCCCCGGCCGGCCGCCCCGGCCGCGGCGCTGCCCTCCCACCCGGCCTACGCCATCTACACCTCCGGCTCCACCGGCCGCCCCAAGGGCGTCCTCGTCGAACACCGCGCCGTCGTCAACCACATGACGTGGATGGCCGCGGAGTTCCCCCTGGGCGCGGACGACACCGTCCTGGCCCGCACGGCCCTCAGCTTCGACGCCTCGGTCTGGGAGATCTGGCTGCCGCTGCTGACCGGCGCCACGCTCTGCGTCGCCCCCGCGGCCGTCACCCGCGACCCCGAGCGGCTCCTGGCGTACGCCGAGCGGCACGGGGTGACCACCGCCCAGTTCGTGCCCTCGCTGCTCACCGTCGCGCTCCGCGCGGAAGCCGCGGGCCGGGACCTGCCACTGCGGCGGCTCTTCACCGGCGGCGAACCCCTGACCCCCGCCCTGGCCGCGCGGGCGGCGGACCAGTGGGGGGTGAGCGTCCACAACCTGTACGGGCCCACCGAGTCCACCGTGCAGATGGCCACGCACACCTTCGACCCGGCGGCCGACACCGTCACCGTGCCCATCGGCCGCCCGGTGTGGAACACCCGCGCCTACGTCCTGGACACCGCCCTGCGCCCGGCCCCCGTGGGCGTCCCCGGCGAGCTGTACATCGCGGGCGACCAGCTGGCCCGCGGCTACCTGGGCCGCCCCGGCCTCACCGCGGGCCGGTTCGTCGCCGACCCCTTCGGCGCCCCCGGCGCGCGCATGTACCGCACCGGCGACCTCGTCGTCCGGCGGACGGACGGCGCCCTCGACTTCGTCGGCCGCGCCGACGACCAGGTCAAGGTCCGTGGCTTCCGCATCGAGCTCGGTGAGATCGAGGCCGTGGTCGCCGGTCACCCGCAGGTCGCGGACGCGGCCGTCGTGGTGCGCGAGGACATCCCCGGTGACCAGCGGATCGTCGCCTACGTGGCCACCGGTGGCGTGGACACCGCCGCGCTGAAGTCCCGGGCGGCGCAGATGCTGCCCGAGTACATGGTGCCGTCGGCGTTCGTCACCCTGGACGCGCTGCCGCTCACCCCGAACGGCAAGCTCGACCGCCGCGCGCTGCCCGCCCCCGACCTGGCGGGCCCGGCCGGCTCGCGCCGCCCCCGCAGCCCCCGCGAGGAGATCCTGTGCGGGCTGTTCGCCGAGGTGCTCGGCGCGGCCGTCGTGGGCATCGACGACGACTTCTTCGACCTGGGCGGGCACTCCCTGCTCGCCATGCGCCTGATCAGCCGGGTCCGTACGGTCCTCGGCGTCGAGCCGGCCGTCCGCGACCTCTTCGAGGCCCCCACGGTCGCCCGGCTCGCCGCCCGGCTGGACGGCGCGGCGGGCGCCCGGGCCGCGCTGGCACCGGTGGAGCGCCCGGAGCGGGTGCCGCTGTCGTTCGCCCAGCGCCGCCTGTGGTTCCTCCACAAGCTGGAGGGCCCCAGCGCCACCTACAACGTGCCCCTGCCGCTGCGCCTGTCCGGTGAGCTCGACGTGCCGGCGCTGAGCGCGGCGGTCGCCGACCTGGTCGCGCGGCACGAGAGCCTGCGCACGGTCTTCCCCGAGGCGGACGGCACGCCCTACCAGCGGGTGCTGGAGGGCCCGGCGGCCGTACCCGTCATCGAGGTCGTCGACCTCCCGGGCGCGAGCGAGGAGGCCGTGGCCGAGGCGGTCGACGCGGCCTCGGCCCACACCTTCGACCTGACGCACGAGATCCCCCTGCGGGCCTGGGTGTTCGCCCTGGGCCGGGACGAGCACCTCGTCCTGCTGCTGGTCCACCACATCGCCAGCGACGGCGCCTCGCTCGCCCCGCTGGCCGGCGACCTGTCCGCCGCCTACACCGCCCGCCGCGCGGGCACGGCACCCGCCTGGGCGCCGCTGCCCGTGCAGTACGCCGACTACACCCTCTGGCAGCGCGACGTCCTCGGCGACGAGAACGACCCGCACAGCATCATCGCCGGGCAGATAGCGCACTGGCGGCAGGCCCTGGCCGGCCTGCCCGACCAGCTCGAACTCCCCACCGACCGGCCCCGCCCGGCCGTGGCCGGCAACCGCGGGGAGAGCGTCACGTTCTCCTGGGACGCGGACGTGCACCACGGCCTCGTCCGCCTCGCGCGCAAGCACCAGGCGAGCGTCTTCATGGTCGTCCAGGCGGGCATCGCCGCACTGCTGACGCGCCTGGGCGCGGGCACGGACATCCCCATCGGCTCGCCGATCGCGGGGCGTTCGGACGATGCGCTGCAGAGCCTGGTCGGCTTCTTCGTGAACACGCTGGTGCTGCGGACGGACACGTCGGGCGATCCGTCGTTCGAGGAGCTGCTCGGCCGGGTCCGCGAGACCGACCTCGCGGCCTACGCGAACCAGGACGTGCCCTTCGAGCGCCTGGTGGAGATCGTCAACCCGGTCCGGTCGGTGGCGCACCACCCGCTGTTCCAGGTGATCCTCACGTTCCAGAACAGCGACGACACCGACCTCTCGCTGCCCGGTCTGTCCCTCCGCGAGCACGAGATGGCAGCCGCGTCGGCGAAGTTCGACCTGTCGTTCGCGGTCGAGGAGCAGGTGGACGAGGCGGGGCTGCCGACCGGCATGCGCGGCTTCGTGGAGTTCGCGACGGATCTGTTCGACCGGGACTCGGCCGTGGCCATCGCCGCCCGTTTGGAGCGGCTGCTGCGCGCTGTGATCGCGGATGCGTCCCGGCCGATCGGCGAGCTGGAGATCCTCTCCGATGGCGAGCGCGAGCAGCTGACCACCGGCTGGAACGACACCGCCCGCGAGGTCGCCCCCGCGACCCTGGCCGAACTGTTCCAGGCCCAGGTCACCCGCACCCCCCACGCCCCGGCTGTCGAGCACGACGGCACGGTGCTGACCTATGCCGAGCTGAACGCCAAGGCCAACCGGCTCGCCCGCCACCTCATCGCCCAAGGCGCCGGCCCCGAACGGTTCGTGGCCATCGCACTGCCCCGCTCCATCGAACTCACCGTCGCCATCATGGCCGTCGTCAAAACGGGTGCCGCCTATGTTCCGGTGGACCTGTCCTACCCCGCCGACCGCATCGCCTTCATGCTCGGCGACACCACGCCCGTCCTCGCCATCACCGATGCCGCCGGGCAGGCACAGCTCCCGCCGGTCGACGGCATGAGCGTCATCGCCGTGGACGACGCCGACTGCTGCTCCCCGGCCGACATCCAGGACAGCGACCGCGTCACCCCCGCCCAGGTGTCGAACCCGGTGTTCGTGATCTACACGTCGGGTTCCACCGGCCGCCCCAAGGGCGTCGTCGTCGAACACCGCTCGCTCAACCTCTACCTGGCCTGGGCACGCGCCACCTACACCAGCGTCGAAGGGCGGGCCCTGCTCCACTCGCCGGTCTCGTTCGACCTGACCGTCACCGGCCTCTTCGGCCCGCTCACCTCCGGCGGCTGCGTCCAGCTCATCGAGCTCACCGAGGAATCGGCCGACGAACTCGCCGAGCAGCCCACCTTCGTCAAAGCCACGCCCTCCCACCTCGGCCTGCTCATGGCCCTGCCCGAGCGGTTCTCACCCTCCGGACAGCTCGTCCTCGGCGGCGAATCCCTCCTCGGCGAGGTGCTGGACGAGTGGCGCAGCCGCCACCCCGACGTCACCGTCATCAACGAATACGGCCCGACAGAAACCACCGTCGGCTGCACCGAATACCGCATCAACCCCGGCGAGAAAGCCCCCGCCGGCGTCGTCACCATCGGACGCCCCATCTGGAACACCCAGATGTACGTCCTCGACGCCGCCCTCCGGCCCGTCCCCGCCGGGGTGACCGGCGAGCTGTACATCGCCGGGAACCTGCTCGCCCGCGGCTACCACCGGCGCCCCGACCTCACCGCGAGCCGCTTCACCGCCAACCCCTTCGGCACCGGCGGTTCGCGGATGTACCGCACCGGCGACCTGGCCAAGTGGCGGGCGGACGGGCAGCTGGAGTTCGTCAGCCGCGTCGACAACCAGGTCAAGGTCCGCGGCTACCGCATCGAACTCGGCGAGATCGAGTCCGTCGTGGCCGCCCACCCCGGCGTCGTCCAGGCCGCCGTCATCGTCCGCGAGGACCAGCCCGGCGACAAGCGCATCACCGCCTACGTCGTCCCGGCCGTGGACCCCCACAGCCTGCGCGACCACGCCGCCGCCACTCTGCCCGAGTACATGGTTCCCTCGGCGTTCGTCACCCTCGACGCCCTGCCGCTGACCCCCAACGGCAAGCTCGACACCAAGGCCCTCCCCGCACCCCGGAACACCGGCACCACCGACGGCCGCACTCCGCGCACCCCCCGCGAGGAACTCCTCTGCGGCATCTTCGCCGACATTCTGGGCGTCGAACACGCGGGCATCGACGACAACTTCTTCGACCTGGGCGGGCACTCCCTGCTCGCCATGCGCCTCATCAGCCGCATCCGCGCCGCCCTCGACGTCGAGCTGTCCGTCCGCGACCTGTTCGAAGCCCCGACCGTCGCCGGCCTCAGCGAGCGCTTCGGCGATGCCACCGGCGGCCGTGCCGTCCTCGCGCGCCGGGAGCGGCCGGAGCTCGTCCCGCTGTCGTTCACCCAGCGGCGCCTGTGGTTCCTCCACCGGCTGGAGGGCCCCAGCGCCACCTACAACGTGCCGCTGTCGCTCCGGCTCACCGGTGAGCTCGACAAGGACGCGCTGCGCGCGGCGATCGGCGACCTCGTGACGCGCCACGAGAGCCTGCGGACCCTCTTCCCCGAGACCGACGGCACCCCCCACCAGCTCGTCCTCGACGCCGAAGCGGTCCGTCCCGCCGTCGAGTTCACCGACGTCGCACCCGGCGGCCTGGACGACGCGGCCGACGCGGCGTTCCGGCACCCCTTCGACCTGACGACCGACATCCCCTTCCGGGCCTGGGTGTTCAGCGCGGGGCCGGCCGAGCACGCCCTGGTGCTCCTGACGCACCACATCGCCAGCGACGGCTCGTCGGTCGGACCTCTGGCCCGCGACCTGTCCACCGCCTACGCGGCCCGCCGCGCGGGCACGGCACCCGACTGGGCACCGCTGCCCGTGCAGTACGCCGACTACACCCTCTGGCAGCGCGAGGTCCTCGGCGACGAGAACGACCCGGCCAGCCTGATCTCCGGGCAGACCGACTACTGGCGCGAGGCCCTGGCCGGGCTGCCCGAGCAGCTGGAGCTGCCCGCCGACCGGGCCCGCCCGGCCGTCGCCGACCACCGGGGCGCGCACGTCGCCTTCTCCTGGGACGCCGGGCTCCACGACGCCGTGACCCGCCTCGCGCGGGCCCGGCAGGCGAGTGTGTTCATGGTCGTGCAGGCGGCCGTCGCCGCCCTGCTGACGCGCCTCGGCGCGGGCACGGACATCCCGCTCGGCACCCCGGTCGCCGGGCGGTCCGACGACGGGCTCGACGACCTCGTCGGCTTCTTCGTCAACACCCTCGTGCTGCGCACGGACACCTCCGGGAACCCGTCGTTCGCCGAGCTGGTCGACCGGGTCCGGGAGACCGACCTCGCGGCCTTCGCCCACCAGGACGTGCCCTTCGAGCGGCTCGTCGAGATCGTCAACCCGACGCGTTCGCTCGCCTACCACCCGCTGTTCCAGGTGGCGATCAGCCTGGACGGCGTCTCCGACGGCGAGCTCGACCTGCCGGGCCTCGCGGTCGAGGGCATGGGCGTGGACACCGGTGTCGCCAAGGTCGACCTCGCGTTCAACCTGGAGGAGCGCTTCGGGGACGACGGCGCGGCAGCCGGGGTGCACGGTGTAGTGGAGTTCGCCACCGCCCTCTTCGACCGGGCGACCGCCGAGGCCGTCTCCGCCCGGCTGGAGCGCCTGCTGCGCGCGGCCGTCGCCGACGTCTCGGTGCCCATCGGCGAGCTGGAGGTGCTGTCGGCGGACGAGCGCCACGAGCTGCTCGCCGGCTGGAACGACACCGCCCGCGAGGTGCCCGCGGCCACCTTCCCGGAGCTGTTCCAGGCACAGGCCGCCCGGACGCCGGACGCCCCGGCCCTGGAGTACGGCGACACGGTCCTGACCTACGGGGAACTCAACGCGCGGGCCAACCGCCTCGCCCACCACCTCATCGCCCAGGGCGTCGGGCCCGAGGGCGTCGTGGCCCTCGCCCTGCCCCGGTCCGCCGAGCTCGTGGTGTCGATCCTCGCGGTCCTCAAGGCGGGCGGCGCCTATCTGCCCGTCGACCCCGAGTACCCGGCCGACCGCGTCGCCCACATGCTGGACGACGCCCGGCCGGTGCACCTGGTGACGACCCTGGCGAGCCGGAACCTCCCGGCCGGCACCGTGCCGCTGGTCCTCGACGACCCCGCCACGGTGCGGACGCTCGCGGGCCGCCCCGCGGGGAACCCGGCAGACGCCGACCGCACCGCGCCGCTGGTCCCCGCGCACCCCGCGTACGTCATCTACACCTCCGGCTCCACCGGGCGCCCCAAGGGCGTCGTGGTCTCGCACCGGGGTGTGGCCAACCTGTCGGCGCACCAGAGGGTGCGCCTGGGGGCCGGGCCGGCGAGCCGGGTGTCGCAGCTGGTCTCCCCCAGCTTCGACGTGTCGGTGGCCGAGCTGTGCATGGGCCTGCTGACCGGGGCCTGCCTGGTGCTGCCCACCGCGCCGGTGACCGGTGAGGAGCTGGGCGACTTCCTGGCGAACCGGGCGATCACGCACGTCCACCTGCCGGCCGCGATGCTGATCGGCATGGAGAAGCGGGCGCTGCCCGCCCTGGAGTCGCTGATGGTGGGCGCGGAGGCGTGCCCGCCGGACGTGGTGGCCTTCTGGTCGGCCGGGCGGCGGATGGTCAACGCCTACGGGCCGACCGAGGCGACCGTCGACGCGTGCTTCGCGGTGTGCGGGCCGGACCTCGGGCCCGGTCCGGCGCCGATCGGCCGGGGCGTCTTCAACACCCGTCTGTACGTGCTGGACGGGGCCCTGCGGCCGGTCCCGGCCGGGGTGCCGGGCGAGCTGTACCTCGCCGGGCCCGGGCTGGCCCGGGGCTACCTGGGCCGCCCGGAGCTGACGGCCGGCCGCTTCGTCGCCAACCCCTTCGACGAGCCCGGCGGGCGCATGTACCGCACGGGCGACCTGGCCAAGTGGCGGACCGACGGGCAACTGGAGTTCGTCGGGCGCGTCGACCACCAGGTCAAGGTCCGCGGCTTCCGCATCGAACTCGGCGAGATCGAGGGCGTCCTGGCCGCGCACCCGGGCGTGGCCCGGGCCGCGGTGGTGGTTCGCGAGGACCGGCCGGGCGACAAGCGCGTCGTCGCCTACGTCGTCCCGGGCGGCGAGGGGGCCCGCCCGGGGACCGGGGAGCTGCGGGAGGCCGTGGCGGGCACCCTGCCCGCGTACATGTGCCCGTCGGTGTTCGTCCTGCTCGACGCGCTGCCGCTGACCCCGAACGGCAAGCTCGACCGCAAGGCGCTCCCGGCGCCGGCGTACGCGGCCGGGGGCGGGCGGGGTCCGCGCGACGCCCACGAGGAAGTCCTGTGCGGGATCTTCGCCGAGGTCCTCGGCGTGGAGCGGGCCGGCATCGACGACAACTTCTTCGACCTCGGCGGCCACTCCCTGACCGCCGTGCGCCTCCTCAGCCGGGTCCGCGCGACGTTCGGCGCCGACCTCGCCGTGCGGGACCTCTTCGCGGCCCCCACGGTCGCGGGCATCGGCGAGCTCATCGGCCGGGGCGGCGAGCAGACCGGTGCGGGGAGGGGCAGCGGGCTGGAGGTGCTGCTGCCGCTGCGCTCCACGGGCAGCGGTACCCCGCTGTTCTGCGCGCACCCGTCGGTGCCGCTGAGCTGGTGCTACACCGGTCTGCTGGGCGAGCTGGACTCCGACTACCCCCTCTACGGCCTCCAGGGCCGGGGGCTGGACGGGAGCGCGCCGCTGCCGGCGACGTTCGCGGAGATGGCCGACGACTACGCCACCGAGATCCGCCGGGTCCAGCCGGCCGGCCCCTACCGGCTCCTGGGGTACTCCCTGGGCGGCCCGATCATGCAGGCGGTCGCCACCCGGCTGCGGGAGCTCGGCGAGAGCGTGGAACTGCTGGCCGTCCTCGACGCCTACCCGGGCGGCGATCCCGGGGCGGGGCCGCTCGACGACCGTGAAGTCCTCGCCCGGTTCCACGAGTCGATGCGCGAGGGCGCGGCCGGGGAGCCGGTGGACGAAGCCCGGCAGCGCGCCGAGGTGATCGCCTCGCTGCGGGAGATGCTGCCGATGGACTTCACCGACGAACAGCTCTCGCGGGTCCTGGACTCGATGGTCAACGGCGTGGGCATCACCAGCCGCCACCGGCCGTCGGTGTTCGACGGCGACCTGCTGCTGTTCACGTCGACGGTGGACCGGGCGGACGCCGCGGCCATGCCGGAGGCGTGGCGGCAGGTCATCGGCGGGGAGGTCGAGAACCACCTGATCGCCTGCACGCACGACGAGTTGCTCGACGGGGGCCCGCTGCGCGAGATCGGCGCGGTGCTCACGGCCCGGCTGCGGGAGCTCGACGCCGGTGCCCTGGCGGGCGGGGCCCGGAAGCGCTGACCGGTCGCCTGGCGGCGGGCCTTCGTTGCCGCCTGCGGCGGCGAGCGCCCTGCGCCTGCGGCGGAGCCGTTGTTCTGCCGCCTGCGGCGGCGGGCGCCCTGCGGGCGCGTCCTCAAACGCCGGACGGGCTGATAGTGGCTGAGCTCAGCCACTATCAGCCCGTCCAACCCGTCCAACCCGTCCAACCCGCCCGACCCGCCCGACCAACCCGTCCGATAACGAAAGAGAAGCGCCTCCTCATACGGTCGCACCCGTCTGTCAACATCCGCTCACCGGAAAGCGAGAAGATGGCCGGGAATCACCGCTATGACGAAATACACCGCCGCAGACTGCTAGGGCTCGGGGCGGCCGTGGCCGCCCCCGCGCTGCTGGGCATGAGCCTCCCCCGGGCCCAGGCCGCGGCGATACCGGAGCGCCTGACCGGCTTCCGGGCCACGCGCGCCGCCGCCCGCACCCCGGGCGGCCCGGAGGAGGCGAGCCTGAGCGAGCTGCGGGCGATGCTGGCCTCCGGCAAGATCTCCGCGGTCGAGCTCACCAAGTTCTACCTGGACCGGATCGCCAAGCTGAACCTGTCCGGGCCCGAGCTGCGCGCCGTCCTGGAGACCAACCCGGACGCGCTCAAGGACGCGGCCCGGCTGGACGCCGAGCGCAAGGCCGGCAAGGTCCGCGGCGTCCTCCACGGCATCCCGCTGCTGATCAAGGACAACATCAACACCGGCGGCCGGCTGCACACCACCAATGGCCTGAACGCGCTGATGGGCGCCCGGCCCGCGGACGCCACGGTGATCGCCAAGCTGCGGGCGGCCGGCGCGATCCTGCTGGGCAAGGCCAACCTGACGTCGCTGGTCTCCGCGTCGAGCGGCTACAGCCCGCGCGGCGGCCAGACCCGCAACCCCTACAAGCTCGACCGCTCGCCCAACGGCTCCAGCGCGGGCCCGGCGGCGGCGACCGCGGCCAACCTGTGCGCGGCGGCCGTCGGCACCGAGACGATCGGCTCGATCCTGGGCCCCTCGGGCGCCAACGGCGTGGTCGGGATCCGGCCGACGGTCGGACTCACCAGCCGCACCGGCATGTTCCCCGGCTCGCGCAGCTTCGACACGATCGGGCCGATCTGCCGCACGGTCGCCGACGCGGCGCTGCTGCTCGGCGTGCTCACCGGCGAAGACCCCACCGACACGGCCACCGCCGACAGCAAGGGCAAGTTCCACACGGACTACACGCCCTTCCTCAAGCCCGGCGGCCTGAAGGGCGCCCGGATCGGCATCGTCCGGGACACGTACTTCAGTTACAACAACCACGCGGCCGCGGTGGCGGAGCACGCGATCGGGGTGCTGAAGGACGCCGG
Source organism: Streptomyces sp. NPDC046215 (assembly GCF_040646215.1). Taxonomy (NCBI): domain Bacteria; kingdom Bacillati; phylum Actinomycetota; class Actinomycetes; order Kitasatosporales; family Streptomycetaceae; genus Streptomyces; species Streptomyces sp. NPDC046215. The sequence goes on from NZ_JBEYZW010000060.1 coordinate 39,099, forward strand.
CGCGGTGATCGTCGACAACGCCGACATCCCCACCGGCGCCAAGATGGCCACGGACCTCGACCCGGCGTTCATCGTCCAGATCACGGAGATGAAGCAGGACATCGAGGCGTACCTGGCCCGGACGCCCGGCAGCCACCCGCGCAGCCTCGCCGAGCTCATCGCCTGGAACGACAAGCACGCCAAGACCGAGCAGGAGTTTTTCGGCCAGGACATGCTCCGGATCGTGGCCGACTTCCAGGGCACCACCGCCGACTCCGCGTACAAGGAGGCGCTGGCCACCGTCCGCAAGGTCGCCCGGGACGACGGCATCGACGCGGCCCTGCAGAAGAACCGGGTGGACGCGCTGATGATGCCGACGGGCGCCCCCAGCTGGAAGATCGACCTGATCAACGGCGACCCGGCGATCATGGGCAGCGCCATTCCGGTGGGGTACGCCGGCTACCCGGCGGTCAATGTGCCCGCGGGCTTCGTGCACGGCATGCCGGTGGGCATCACGTTCATGGGAACGGCCTGGTCGGAGCCGCAGCTGATCCGCTTCGCGCACGCCTTCGAGCAGGCGCACCCGGTGCGCCACGCACCGGCGTTCGGGGCCGCGAGCCCCGGCCTCTGACCGGGTTCGCCCGGTCTGTCCACCTGCCCGTGAGGTGGGGGGTGGGGTTATCCCCCGGAAGGATCCGGCGGGTCACCCCATCGCTCAATGATCTTGATCCTCATAGGTTTTTCATACACACTCCCGCGCCGCGCCCCCGTCGGCGCGGGAGGTGGCACAACCCCAAGTGGAGGAATTCTCATGTTCGGTCGGTCCCGGCCCCAAGGCCCCGGCACAGCAGCCGCGGGCGAGGCCACCCCGCCCGCCGGCGGCTACTTCGGCGGACAGGAGCCGATGCGGGCGTTCGACCGTCCGGTCACCGATGCCGCGGTGCTGCTGCGCGACGTGCACAAGAAGTACGGGCGCGGCAGCACCGCGACGCACGCCCTGCGCGGCGTGAGCATCGCCCTGCCGCGCGGCAGCTTCACCGCGATCATGGGCCCGTCCGGCTCCGGCAAGAGCACCTTCCTCCAGTGCTCGGCCGGGCTCGACCGCCCCGACTCGGGATCGGTGCTGCTCGGTGACACCGAGCTGACCCGGATGCGCGAGAACAAGCTGAGCGACGTGCGCCTGTCCCGGATGGGCTTCGTCTTCCAGCACTTCAACCTCCTCCCGGCACTGACGGTGCATCAGAACGTCGAGCTGCCGCTGAAGCTGGCCGGCAAGCGCATCGACCGGAACAAGACCGAGGAGATCCTCTCCCGGGTCGGGCTGCCCGACCGCGGCCACCGCCGCCCCGGCGAGCTCTCCGGCGGCCAGCAGCAGCGCGTGGCCATCGCCCGCGCCCTGGTCACCGAGCCGGACGTGATCTTCGCCGACGAGCCCACCGGCGCCCTGGACACCACCACCGCCTCGGAGGTGCTCGCCCTCCTGCGGGAGGCCGTGGACCAGCTCGGCTCGACCGTCGTCATGGTCACCCACGAGCCCAACGCGGCCGCCTGGGCCGACCGGGTGCTCTTCCTCGTCGACGGGGAGATCTCGGACGAGCTGACCCTCGTCGACTCCGAGGAGATCGCCTCCCGGATGCGGGAGCTGACCCGCACCGCCAACCGTTCCAAGGCCGCCGCGGCGCCGGTGCGGGGCCGGGCATGAGCAACGGACTCGCACGCGCACAGATCCGCTCCCGCCCCTCGGCGTTCATCGGCACGTTCGTCGCGCTGCTCTTCGCCGCCCTGGTGATCGTCGCCAGCGGCACCATGCTGGTGGCCGGGGCGACGGCGGAGCCGACCGCCGACCGGTACGCCTCGGCGCCCGTCGTGGTCGCCGAGGACCAGCACCTGGGCAAGGAGATGCTCACCGACCGGGCCCGCCTGGACGCGTCCCTGGCCGCGAAGCTGGGCAAGCTGCCGCAGGTCTCGGCCGTCGTCGCCGACACGCTCTTCCCCGTCACCCTCGGCGGCGGGACGTCCGGCGCCGTTCCCCTCCAGGGCCAGCCGGCCTCCGCGGCCCGCCTGGTCGCCGACCCGGCCGCGGCCCTGGCCGTCACCCCCCGCCCCGGCGAGCTCGTCCTCGACACGAAGACCGCCGCCTCCCTCGGCGTCACGGCCGGCGCGCAGGTGAAGGTCAGCAGCTCCACCGGCATCGCCGCCTACCGCGTGGCCGGCGTCCTGGACGCCCGCGCGCCGGGCGTCTGGTTCGACGACACCGAGGCCGGGCGGCTCTCCGGCCACCCCGGCAAGGTCGACGCGATCGCCGTCCTGCCCAAGCCCGGCGTCACCGCCGAGCAGCTGGCCGAGCAGGTAGAGGACGCGGCGGGCTCCGCCGAGGTCCTCACCGGCTCCGCCCGGGTCGAGGTCGAGAATCCCGGCTTCGCGGCGGCCAAGGAGACCATGGTCGGCATGTTCGGGGCGCTCGGCGGCCTGTGCGTGTACATCTCGATCTTCGTGGTGGCCAACACCATGTCGCTGTCCATCTCCCAGCGCCAGCGCGAGACCGCGCTGCTGCGCGGCATCGGCGCCCGCCCGGGCCAGATCCGCCGCATGGCCGCGACGGAAGCCGCCCTGGTGGCGGTCCTGGCGGCGGCGACCGGCAGCGTCCCGGGCTACCTGGTGGCCCGCTGGATGTTCGACGCGATGGCCTCGCGGGACCTCGTGCCGGCCGGCGCGGAGCTGAAGTTCAGCTGGATCCCGATCGCCGTGGCCCTCGTCACCGGCCTGCTCTCCGCGGTGCCCGGCAGCCTGATCGCCTCGAACCGGGCCGCGCGCAGCCGCCCGGCGGAGGCCCTCAGCGAGTCCACCCTGCCGCGCCGGGGCATCGGCCCCGTCCGGCTGGTGCTCGGCCTGGCCGCCCTGGCCGGCGCCGTGGTCCTGACCGTGAACGTGCTCGGCGCGGGCGGTCAGACGGCCGACAAGGCCACCCCGTTCGTCCTGCTGTCGTTCCTGGTCTCCGTGGGCCTGCTCGGCCCGCTGCTCGCCCGGGTCGTCACCGAGCTGCTGGCCCTGCCGCTGCGGCTGCTGGGCACCACCGGCGAGATGGCCACCCTCAACGGCCGGGCCCGCGCCCGGCGGCTGTCCTCGGCGATCGTGCCGGTGGCCCTGGTGGTGGCCTTCGGCATCACCAAGATCGGCATGCAGACCACGATGACGCACGAGTCCCGCGAGCAGAACGCCGCCGCCCTGACGGCCGACCTCGTCATCGACGCGCCGGCCGGGCTGCCCACCGGGGTCGCCGAGCGGACCGCGGCCCTCTCCGGGGTGCGGGCGGCGACCGGGCTGACCGACACCAGCGTCTTCGTCGGCAAGAACGGCAGCGCCGACGCCCGCCCGGACGACACCGCCGTCTCGGCCCGCGCCTTCACCGGCACCGGCGACGGCCTCGCGCACAACCTCGACGCCAAGGTCCTCTCCGGCGCCATGGCCGGCATCCTCCCGGCCGCCGCGGGCGGCCCGAAGGACGGCACGGTCGCGATCTCCAAGCGGGTCGCCGACCGCGCCGGGGTCAAGACCGGTCAGCCGGTCAAGCTCTGGCTCGGCGACGGCACGGTCGTCCGCCCCACCGTCGTGGCCACCTACGAGCGGGGCCTGGGCGTCGGCGAGGTGCTGCTGCCGCAGGCCACCGTCGCCGGCCACCTGACCTCGCAGCTCAGCGACCGCATCCTGGTCAAGGGCGCGGACCGGGCCCAGGTCGCCCGCCTCGACGGCGAGCTGAAGGCCGCCCTGGCCGCCACCCCCGGGGCCGAGGTCCGCACGGCCTCCGCGTTCACCGCGGCGAAGAACGAGGCCGACCCGCAGATGGCGTGGCTGGAGACGGTCGCCCTGAGCATCATCTCCGGGTTCGCCGCCATCGCCGCGGCCAACACCCTGGCGATGGTCACCTTCGAGCGGCTGCGCGAGGTCTCGATGCTCCGCCTGATCGGGATGAACGTCCGCACGGTGCGCCGCATCGTCCGCCTGGAGGCGCTCACCGTGGTGCTGGCCGGCCTGGGCATCGGTGCCGCGATCGCCCTGGTCACGCTGTCCCCGCTGATCAAGGACGCGACCGGGCGCTCGCTGCCCTACCTGCCGCCGCTGCTGGAGCTCCTCATCCTGGGCGTCACCCTGGCGATCGGCCTGCTCGCGACCGGCATCCCCCTGCGCCGGCTCCTGCGGGTCCGCCCGGTGGAGGGCCTGACCCGGCGCGCCTGACGGTTCGCCTTCCGGCGGGGCGTGGGGGTGCACCACCGCTGCGCGGCGGTGTCCTCAAACGCCGGACGGGCTGGTTTCAGCTGAGGTCAGCTGAAACCAGCCCGCTGAAAGTGGGCCCAGAGGGGCTGATGTGGCTGAGCTCAGCCACATCAGCCC
>NZ_JBEYZW010000061.1:0-43320 GCF_040646215.1 Streptomyces sp. NPDC046215
CCTCTTCTCGGCCGTCGGCGGCCGGGAGATCGAGCCCCGGCTCACCCTGTCCGGCTTCCGGCCGCGGCATCTCTACCTGGGCCGCATGTCCGAACGGACCGGCCCCACGGGGTGTTGGGTGCGTTGTGCCCGCACGGCCCGGTTCGCGGGGATATCGTCTGGGAGTGGACCGGAAGACGCATGAACCAGTGCAGTTGAACCCTGAGGCCACCGAGACCGCCGAGCCGATCACGTGCGCTCGCTGTGGCACCACCGCCGACGGCGCGCCACCGACCTGGATCTGCTCCGTCGAGAACGGCAGTCGCCGCTACTTCTGCGACGACTGCGCCCGCGCCAACATCAGAGCGATCGAGAGCCGTCTCGACTCGTCCTGGTGGTGAGGCCCCGGCCCCTGGCCCCGGCCCCTGGCCCCGGCCTCCGGCTCCGGGCCTTGGCCCTGGCCCGGGGCCTGAGGCCCGGGGGCCCTGGCCTCAGGCCGAAGTCTCCCGGCTCTCGGCGGCGTCCCCGGCAGCCGCCGCGAACCCGGGCACCCACGCCTCCATCTCGTCCCTCAGCCGCACCGTCGCACCCAGCTGGCACAGCACCCCGATGGTGCTGGTCGTCACCCGGTGTATCAGCAGATAGGCCGGCGGCAGATTGAGCTGCCGCGCCAGCTGATACGCGGGGGAGCGGGGGTCGGCGATCCGGGTCGCCTGCGCGCGCATCCAGTCCCGGGTGAAGGTGAACTCCTCCGTCTGCGCCGGCTCGATGATCGGCAGCAGATACTCCAGCACCGCCCCCGGGTCCAGCTCGATGCCCGGCTTGACGAAGCCCTCGTCTCTCAGCAGCTCATGGACCGCCTCCGCCTCGCCGTGCAAGGTCATCCGCAGCGCGGTACCGATCTCCGCCGGCAGGCCCTGCGGCAGCCGGTCCACCGTGCCGAAGTCCAGCACGCCCAGGCGCCACTTCTCCGGCGGACCGTCGGGGTGGTCCCCGGTCAGCAGCCGGAAATTGCCCGGGTGCGGGTCGGCGTGCAGCAGCCCCGTGCGCGCCGCACCCGAGAACAGGAAGCGCGCCAGCAACTGCCCGGCACGGTCCCGCTGCTCCCGGGTGCCCCCGGCTATCACCTCGGACAGGGGCACGCCCTCCATCCACTCGGTGACCAGCACTTGGTCGCTCCGGTGCACCACATCCGGGACCGTCACATCGGGATCACCCGCGAACTCCCGCGCGTGCGCGCTCTGGGCGCGGGCCTCCAGCTCGTAGTCCAGCTCCTCCGACACTCGGTCGCGCAGCTCGGAGATCAGGGGCTTGATGTCCATTCCGGGGATCAGCGGCCCCAGCAGCCGGGCGAAGCGCCCCAATTGGGTGAGATCGGAGAGCAGCGCCTCTCCCGCCCCCGGGTACTGGATCTTGACAGCGACCTCGCGCCCGTCGTGCCAGACGGCCCGGTGCACCTGCCCGATCGACGCGGCCGCCGCCGGCAGGTCCTCGAACTCCTCGAACAGCTCTCGCCAGTCCTCGCCGAGGCGTTCCGCCAGCGCGGCGTGCACCGACTTCGTCGGCATCGGCGGCGCGGCCTCCTGGAGCTTGGTCAGTGCCGCCCGATAGGGGCCGGCGACCTGCTCGGGAAGCGCCGACTCGAAGACCGACAGGGCCTGTCCGAGCTTCATCGCACCCCCCTTGAGCTGCCCGAGGGTCGCGAAGAGCTGCTCGGCCGTGCGTTGCTGCAACTCCGTCGCGATGAGCTCCGCCGGCCGCCCGCCGATGCGTTTGCCGAGCCCGAGCGCCGTGCGCCCCGCGAACCCCAGCGGCAGCGCGGCCAACTTGGCGGTACGAGTGACCGCCTTGCGGGGTAGATCAGACATGCGCCCCTCCAACTAGCTGAACAGCCACGCCGCGGACGGCGGTTACCTGCTCATTGTCCCGTGCGGTGTCCCCATGGCCGAGGCATATCCGGGATCCGGGAACCCCGCCGCGCCACAAGGACACCGTGGATGCGGCTCGACGGGCCGCGGGGACCAGGCCGGACCCGGCAGGGCCAGCTCCAGCCGCACCCCCGCGGTCGCCGGGGACCCACCGTCGAGAAAGGCCAGTGCCCGCGCCACGGTCAGCCCCGCCACCACCGTGGCCAGTGCCATGTCGCACGACGGTACCCCTGAGCCGCGACCGGACCGCCACTGGGCGAGCATCCGGGGCCAGGCGGCGTCCCGCTCGGCCCGCCCGAGCTCGATACAGCCCGCGCACGCCGACCCGCCGGGCAGGACCAACGGCCCCACCAGCCCGGTGACCTCCAGGACCCCCGCGTACATGTGGGGAGTTCCGGCGGAGACGAACTCCTGTGACGCCGCGGGATCGGGTGCGTAGGCGGCGAGTCCGTCGCGCGGGGCGAACACCACCAGCCCCAGAGGCGGCTCCGCGCCGGCGTCGCCCCGGTCGCGGGGGCGCGGCCCCGGTGCCGCCTCCCGGACGACGCGCCGGGCCGCGGCGTCCCGCCGGTCCCCGATCCGCTCGGCCCCCACGCCGCCCGGCGCCACGTCCCAGGGCTCCACACAGCCGCCGTCCAGGACATCGACGTGCCCCACCCCCGAGGCGGCCAGCAGTGCCGCGACGGAGGCCCCCACCCGCCCCGCGCCCCGCACCTGGACCCGCATCGCCTGCCGCGCGCCCATCAGCCCCATCGCCGCACCCGGGCCGGGATGGAGCACGGACAGGGACGCGAGGTCGGGGCGCAGTCGCTCCACCGCCGGACCGCGCTCCCGCAAGGCCGCGGCCCTTCCGCCGCCGCCCCGCGGATCGTCCAGTAACCCGGCCCGCGTCAACCTCTCGACCAGAGCGTCCGCCCGTCCGTCCGGGAGCCCGGCCGCTCGCGCCTCCTCCCGGAGCAGCGGCAGCCCGCGGGTGCCGTCCAGCAGGCCGAGGAAGCTGCTCGTCGCGGTGTCCACCGGTCCCACCACCACGGCGTGCGCCGGGGCCACGCCGAACTGCACGGTGTCGCGATTGCGCCAGCTACGGCGCAGCGCGGGCTTGAGCATGGGATGAGCCGGATCCGTGCCCGCGGCTTCTCCGCCGGCGGTGCCCGGGCGCACCGGACCCGGGCGGGCCGAGCCCCTGCGCGGGGCGGGGCGCGTGGCGTTCCTCTGCATGGTCTTCCCCCTCCGTCGGCCTCCAGCATGGGGCCTCCGGCGGATCACTGTGCGAAGTTGTCCACAGGCACGGAGTGATTGTCATACAAGCCAAGTGCTCGGAGAGTCATTCCCACCGACAACGACCGATGGGCGGGACTTCACGCGTCGCCAGCGGGTAACGTCTGGCCCGTGCCCGTCGATCCTCTGCACAGTGCCGCGAGACCACCGCGCAGCGCCCCGAGCCCGCTCACCGGCGGCCCGGAGGCCGGCCCGGTCGAGATCCGACGGAGCGCGCGCCGCCGCAGAACGGTCTCCGCGTACCGGGAGGGCGACCGGACCGTCGTGCTCATCCCCGCCCGGATGTCGGAGGCGGAGGAGCAGCGCTGGGTGACGGTGATGCTCGACAAGCTCGCGGCGCAGGAGAGCAAGCGGATGCTCGGTGACGCCGAGCTGGCCGAGCGTGCCGGGCGGCTCTCCGCGCAGTACCTCGACGGCCGGGCCCGCCCCGCGACCGTGCGCTGGGTCACCAACCAGAACACCCGCTGGGGCTCGTGCACCCCGGCCGAGGGCAGCATCCGCCTTTCGCACCGCCTGCAGGGCATGCCCGAATACGTTGTCGACTACGTCCTCCTCCACGAGCTGGCCCACCTGCTCGTCCCCGGCCACGGCCCCGGCTTCTGGCGGCTCCTCGAGGCCTACCCCCGGACCGAGCGGGCCCGCGGGTACCTCGAAGGTGTGGTCGCCGCCGACCGGCTGCCCCACCTCCCGGCGGCTCGGAGCGAATGAGGCGCGAGCGGCCCGGAGCGGTTCCGCACGGCTCCAGCCGTTAGCCTGACGCAACGCATTCATCACATGTTCGGATGGGGGACGGTCGTTACGCATGGCCAGGGAATTCCAGCGCGGCCACAAGGCCAAGATCAGTGACCTGACGGCGGGAACCGATCTGTACGTGGGTGTGCAGATCGCCGGTCCCGGTCTCACCTTCGACATCAGCTGCTTCGGCCTCGACGTCCAGGAGAAGCTCTCCGACGACCGGTACTTCGTCTTCTTCAACCAGCCCCAGTCCCCCGAGGGCGCGATCCAGCAGCTCGGCGCGCAGGCCGGGGACACGGAGTCCTTCCGCGTCACGCTCGACCGGATCCCCGCGCAGATCCACAAGCTCAGCTTCACGGCAACGCTCGACGGCTCCGGGCAGATGTCGCAGATCGGCCCCGGCTACCTGCGCATCGTCGCGGGCGGCGAGGAAGTCGCGCGCTACTCCTTCACCGGTGCGGAATTCAGCACGGAGCGCGCGGTGATGCTCGGCGACTTCTACGTGAAGGACGTATGGCGGTTCGCCGCCGTCGGGCAGGGCTTCGACGGCGGGCTGGAGGCCCTGCTGCGGAACTTCGGCGGCGAGGTGCTGGAGGAGGAACCCGACCCCGCCGCGACCCCGCCGGCGGCTCCCGCCTTCGCGCCGCCGGCCCAGGCGAGCGCGCCCCCCGCCTTCGCCGCTCCGGCCGCCCCCGCCCCGACGCCCGCAGCCCCTGCTCCGGCCCCCGCCTTCCAGGCACCACCCCCGCAGCAGGGCTTCCCGCCCCCGCCGGGCAGCACCCCGCCGCCCACCGCACCTCAGGTGCACGCGGCGGCCACGGTCGCCGCGCCGATCGCGCCGCCCGGGTTCTTCTCCGGCCAGGGCGCACCGCCCGCCGGCCAGACGCCGCCGCCCCCGGGCCCGCCGGGAGTGCCCGGCCAGACCGGCCAGACCGGCCAGTACGGTCAGCCGCAGCCCGGTGGATACGGTCAGCCCGGCCAGGCGCAGCCCTACGGCCGGCCCGCGCCGCACCCGCACACCCCTCACCAGCCCGTCCAGCAGCCCTACCCGGGGCAGCCCGCCCCCTACGGTCAGCCCGCGGCCTCGCCCGCCACGGCCGGTGTCCAGGCGGCGCTGCAGAAGTACCGGGAAGTACCCACCGGGCAGCGCTGGACCCAGCAGAACGAGAAGCTCGTCCGTGTCGACCTCGGGGTGGACCAGCAGCCCGTACTCGCCCGCCAGGGCAGCATGGTGCTCTACCAGGGCAAGGTCGACTTCGGTTACAAGGGCGCGGGCTTCGCCGGCCGCATCGTCGGCAACGCGACGGGCCAGGAGATGCAGTTGATGCGCTGCACCGGCCGAGGACAGGTGTTCCTCGCCGAGAACTCCGCGCACGTCCACCCCATCGAACTGCAGGGTGACGCCCTGTGCGTCTCGGCGGAGGCGGTCCTCGCCTTCGACGAGTCGCTGCAGCACGAGGTCCGCCGCATCGAGGGCCACGGCATCCCCGGCGGAGCGCTGTTCACCATGCAGTTCCAGGGCCACGGCACCGTGGTGGTCAAGACCCAGGGCATCCCCGTGGTGCTGCCGGTCACCCCCACCACCTTCGCGGACAGCAACGCCGTCGTCGCCTGGTCCGCCGGCGCCCAGGTGATCGTTTCCAGCCAGGTGCGACTGCGGCGCAGCGCCTACCCCGGCCACAGCGGGGAAGCCGTGAACCTCCAGTTCCGGGGCGCACCCGGCAATTTCGTCGTCGTCCAGCCCTACGAGGTCTGAGGGAGCCCGAAATGACCATGAACCAGACACCGATCTCGGGCTACGCCCCGGCTCCCGTCGCCGCCCGCATGGAGAACCACGGCAACAGCATGCTGAGGGTCGCCATGCAGACGGGCAACGACCTCCTGGCCCGTACCGGCTCGATGGTCGCCTACGAGGGATACGTCCAGTACGAGGCGAACCCGCCGGCCGTCCGTCAGATGGCCTCCCAGTGGCTCACCGGCGAGGGCGTCCCCCTCATGCGGTGCCACGGCGACGGCCTGCTCTACCTCGCCGACTACGGGGCCGACGTCGTCTGCCTCCAGCTCAACGGCGATTCGCTCTCCGTCAACGGCACGAACGTGCTCGCCTTCGACGCCTCTCTCCAGTGGGGCGTGCAGCGCGTCAAGGGAATGGCGAAGTTCGCCGGACAGGGCCTGTTCAACGTGGCCATCTCCGGCACGGGTTGGGTCGCGCTGACCTCCCGCGGCACCCCCATCGTCGTCGACTGCGGCCGCGGCGACGACGAGACCTATGTGGACCCCGACGCGCTCGTCGCCTGGTCCACGGGTCTCAAGATGAAGGGGAAGCGCAGCTTCAAGGCGTCGTCGATGATCGGCCGGGGCAGCGGCGAAGCCTACCAACTGGGCTTCTCGGGGCAGGGATTCGTCGTCGTCCAGCCGAGCGAGGACAGCACCGACCGGCTCCGGGCCCGGGGCTGAGGGGAAAAGAGAACACCATGCAGAGCCCGCTTTTCGCCCACACCGAGGCCCAGACGCAGGACCGCTACGCCCTGCAGAACCCGCAGTTGCTGCGCGTCTCCCTCACCGGCCACGACGACGTCCTCGCCCGCAAGGGCTCGATGGTCGCCTACCAGGGCATGATCGAGTTCGACGGCGAGTACCAGACACGTGGTCAGAGCAACGCCCGGTCGCACACCGGCGAAGGCCTGGACCTGATGCGCTGCTCGGGCCAGGGCACGGTCTACCTCGCCAATCTGGCCCAGCACGTCCACGTGATCGACGTGGACCGTGACGGGCTGACCGTGGACGGCACCTACGTCCTCGCGCTGGACTCCACCCTGCACTGGGACACCATCGCGGTGGACAGCCACGCGGGGATCTCCGGGACCGGGGCGTACAACCTGGTCGTCACCGGCCAGGGCAAGATCGCCCTGATGACCTCGGGCCAGCCGCTGATGCTCCAGGTCACCCCGCAGACGGTGATCAACGCCGACGCGGACGCGGTCGTCGCCTGGTCGACGTCCTTGCGCGTGAACATGCAGGCACCGACATCCTCGTCGAACGTCTGGCGCCGCCGCGGCAGCACCGGCGAAGGCTGGGAGCTCGGCTTCACCGGCCAGGGCTACGTGCTCGTGCAGCCCAGCGAGCTGCTCCCGCCCCAGGGCGCCGAGCTCGGCCAGGGCCTCATGGCCCAGTACGGCGTCGGCCAGCAGGGCGCCCACGCCCGCAACCAGGGCAACGTCTGGTCCTGACCTCATGGGTAAGGGGCGGCCGCCATAGGCGACCGCCCCTTACCGTCAGTTTTACCGCTGCGGCTCTTTACCGTTGCGGCGCCAGACGCGCGAGCGTCCGCTTCAGCAGTTGGACGACCGAGTCGTCCGCGACCTCGCCCACCTCGGCGTAGGGGAACCAGCGAAGGTCCAGCGACTCATCGCTGATCGCCTCCACGGCTGCCTCCGGCACCAGCGCCGCGTACTGCACGTCCAGGTGCCAGTTGCAGGGCGCCGGGATCGGGTGCCGGTCGAGACGCACCGGACCGCCCGGCAGCAGCGTCAGGCCGGCGATGCCGGACTCCTCCGTGGCCTCCCGCAGCGCCGCCGCCTCCAGAGTGACGTCACCCGGCTCGCAGTGGCCGCCCATCTGGAGCCACATCCGCAGCTTGCGGTGCAGGGTGAGCAGCACACGGCCGGCAGCCGGGTCGATCACCAGCGCGCTGGCCGTGACGTGCCCGGCCGTGCACGGCTTCCACATGCCGTCCGGATGCCCGGCCAGATGGTCGAGATAGAGCCCGCGCAGCTCCTCCTGGTCCGGGTACTCCTTCAGCACCCGGACGGCGTCCTCGTGCAGGCTCACTTCGTGTCGTCGCCCTCGTCCGCGCCGGTGTCACCGGAGTCCTTCTTGAGGTCCGGCTTGGCGGGGCCCCCACCAGCGGCCTCCCCGAGCATCTTGTCGATCTCGGAGAAGTCCAGGTGCTCGCGGTGGACGAAGCCGTCCGGGTCGTCCAGGTCGGCGGCGGTCGGCAGCATGTCCGGGTGCTCCCAGAGGCCGTCACGGCCTTCCAGGCCCCGGGCGTCCGTCAGCGACGCCCAGAGGCGGGAGGCGTCCCGCAGGCGCCGGGGGCGCAGCTCCAGGCCGATCAGCGTGGCGAAGGTCTGCTCCGCCGGGCCACCGGAAGCACGCCGCCTGCGGAGCGTCTCGCGCAGCGCGCCGGCGGACGGGAGGTGCGGCGCGGCGGCCGCGTGCACGACGGCGTCCACCCAGCCCTCGACCAGCGCCAGGGCGGTCTCCAGCCGGGCCAGCGCCGCCTTCTGCTCCGGGGTGTCCTCCGGCTGGAACATGCCCTGCTGGAGAGCTTCCTGCAACTGCTCGGGGTTGCTGGGGTCGAGCTGGCCGACCACGTCCTCCAGCTTGGAGGTGTCGACCTTGATGCCCCGGGCGTAGCCCTCGACGGCACCGAAGAGGTGGGAGCGCAGCCACGGCACGTGCGCGAAGAGCCGCTGGTGAGCGGCTTCCCGCAGCGCCAGGTACAGCCGCACCTCGTCCTGCGGGACGCCGAGCCCGGAGCCGAAGGCCGCGATGTTCACCGGCAGGAGGGCCGCCTTGCCCGCGGGGCCGAGCGGCAGGCCGATGTCGGTGGACCCGACGACCTCGCCCGCCAGCACGCCCACGGCCTGGCCGATCTGGGTGCCGAACATGGCGCCGCCCATGGAGCGCATCATGCCGAGCAGCGGGCCGGCCATGGCCTGCATCTCCTCGGGCAGCACTCCGCCCATGGCCGCGCCGACGCGCTCGGCGACCGGGTCCACGAGGTCCTTCCACACCGGCAGGGTCGCCTCGACCCACTCGGCGCGGCTCCAGGCGACCGCCGTGCCGGAGCCGGAGGGCAGCGACGTCACGCCGTCCAGCCAGAGGTCGGCCAGGCGCACGGCCTCCTCGACCGCGGCCCGCTCACCGGCGGTGACGCTGGAGTCCTTGGTGCCGTCGGCGGTGCCCTGCGCGACGGTCTGCCGCGCGAGGTCCTTGGCCATGTCCCAGTTCACCGGGCCGCCCTCGTACGAGAGCATCTGCCCGAGCTGCTGGAAGGCCGCGCCCAGGTCGTTCGGGTTCAGCGAACCGAACATCGCGGCGAAGGGGTTGTCCCCCGCGCCCGCGGGCCCGCCGAACCCGAACGGATTCGCGGGTCCCTGGCCGCCCTGGCCGTCGCCCTTCTTCTTGCCGTCGCCGCCGTTCTCCGGCTCCTCCGGCGGAAGACCGAATCCGAATGGGGTGTCACTCACGGGTTTCCTCGGCTCGTAGGGCCGCCGGCTTTCAGGACCGGCGGCGAATGCCCGACAACACCACCCAGCGTAGACACCTCGCCCGTATCCGGGCTTGGTGCTTCGCCGACCCGGGGCCTGCGGCAGGATGGACGTCACCTGGTACGTACGCGTCATCGCGCGTGCGTACTGAAGACAACCGCTGGAGACGCCCGGTGAGTTCCCCCGACCGAGAAGTTCGCGCAGCGCGAAACGGTTCCGCGCGAGACCGTACGACCCCGCACGGCCGCCGACCCGTGGTCGCGGTCACGGGCGCCGCCCGCGGAGTGGGCGCGCTGCTCACCCAGCGGCTCGCCGCCTCCGAGGACGTCAGACAGGTGGTGGCCATCGACGAGCGCCTCGGCGAGGTGGCCGAGGCGCAGTGGCACGTGCTGGACGTGCGTGACCCGGTGATCGCCGAGAAGCTGCGCGGTGCCGACGTCGTGGTGCACCTCGCACTCGACCTCGACCTGGAGACCGATCCGGCCGCGCGCACCGCCTACAACGTCCGCGGCACCCAGACCGTCCTGACGGCCGCCGCGGCCGCCGGGGTGCACCGGGTGGTGCTGTGCACCTCCGCCATGGTCTACGGCGCCCTGCCGGACAACGACGTGCCCCTCGCCGAGGACGCCGAGCTGCGCGCCACCGCCGAGGCCACGGGTGTGGGCGACCTGCTCGAGATAGAGCGGCTCGCCAGGCGTGCGCCCCGCGCGCACCCCGGCCTGAACGTCACGGTGCTGCGGCCCGCCGTTCTCGTGGGCGGCACCGACACCGCCCTCACCCGCTATTTCGAGTCACCCCGGCTCCTGGTGGTCGCCGGTTCCCGGCCCACCTGGCAGTTCTGCCATGTGGACGATCTGGTGAGCGCGCTGGAGTTCGCCGCCCTGGAGAAGGCCGAGGGGGAGCTGGCCGTGGGCTGCGACGGCTGGCTGGAGCAGGAGGAGGTCGAGGAGCTCACCGGCATCCGCCGCATGGAGCTGCCCTCGGCGGTCGCCCTGGGCGCGGCCTCCCGGCTGCACCGCCTGGGCCTGACGCCGTCGCCCGCGGGCGATCTGGAGTACACGATGCACCCCTGGGTGGTCAGCGGGAGCCGGCTGCACGACGCCGGCTGGCGGCCGCGGTGGACCAACGAGGAAGTCCTCGCGGAACTGCTGGAAGAGGTCGCCGGCCGGCACACGGTCGCGGGCCGCCGGCTCGGCCGCAAGGACGCCACCGCCGCCGGGGCCGCCGGGGCGACCGTGGCGCTGCTGGGCACCGCGGCCCTGGTCCGCCGGGCCCGCAAGGCCCGCCGACGGCTGTAGGAGCCTCCACGACGGCTCTCGCACAGCCGGTCGAACACCCATTACCGGCCGCCCGCCCGGGTGCGGCACGATGGCCCCATGGCTCCCACCCACGACCACCCCGGCGAGCTCGCCGCCACGGACCCCGTCCGGCTGCTGGCGATTCGCGACACCCCGCTGTCCGTCGACGAGATCTTCGCCGCGGTGGGTGACTCCGCCGCGGGCGGCACCGCGCTCTTCGTGGGCACGGTGCGTGACCACGACGGCGGCGCGGACGTCGACGGGCTGGGCTACTCCGCCCACCCGACGGCGGAGGCCCAGCTGCGCAGGGTCGCGGAGAAGGTCGCCGCCGACTTCCCCGTGCGCGCCCTGGCCGCCGTGCACCGGGTGGGGGAACTGGCCGTCGGCGATCTGGCCGTCGTGGTGGCCGTCTCCTGCCCGCACCGGGCCGAGGCGTTCGAGGCGTGCCGCCGGCTCATCGACGACCTCAAGAGCGAGGTCCCCATCTGGAAGCACCAGAAGTTCTCCGACGGCACGGAGGACTGGGTGGGCGTATAGCGCCCACGAACCGCCACCGCCACCCCTGACGGGGGGCTCCCGGTTGCGTAACCGGCGCCCTGACGTGAGCGTTGAGGGGACAGCAGATTAATCTGCTCATCAGTCAGTCATCGTGGCAATGGGGTCGGGAGGGTGGCATGGGAGCGCTCGTGTGGTTGCTCATTCCGGTCGCCGCGGCCGTCGTCGCTGCTCTCTGGGGCACTTGGGCGGCCCGCAACCGCAAGGCCGGAGATGTCGCGGAGCTCGCCGGCTACGAGCGCTTCCGGGAAGCGATGGAGCGCTCGGACACCGGGAGCGGAGTCTCCTAGCACCGATCCGCCGGCGCCGGCGGGCAGCCGTGCGCCGGGGCGAATCGGTACGCGCCCGTCCGGTTCCCCGGACGGACCGCCCCGGGGGTGGACTGTCGGACCCGTCCCGTACTGTCGTTCCATGCCCCGCCGCACCGCGACGATGCTCGCCTCCCTGCTGATGCTGATAGCGCTGCTGTGCGCGGGCGTGCTGATCCCCGTGCCGTATTCGGAGATGTCACCGGGCCCGACGGTGAACACCCTCGGTGAGCACGACGGGGAGCCGGTACTGCAGATCTCCGGGCGCCGGACGTACCCGACCAGCGGGCACCTCAATATGACGACGGTCCGCGTCACCGGCTCGCAGTACCGGATGAATCTGGTCGAGGCCGTCGCCGGCTGGCTCGGGCACGACAACCTCGTGGTCCCGCACAGCACGCTCTACCCGGACGACAAGAGCCCGGACCAGCTGAACCAGGAGACGGCGGAGGAATTCAGCCAGTCCCAGGAGAGCGCCAAGGTCGCGGCGCTCAAGCAACTGGACATCCCGGTCGGCACCCGGGTCGTCGTCTCCTCCGTCGTCAAGGACAGCCCCGCCGAGGGTGCGCTCCACGCGGGCGACGTGATCAAGGCCGTCGACGGCACGGAGGTCAAGCAGCCCGGCGATGTCGCCAAGCTGGTCACCAAGCACCAGCCCGGTCAGCCGGTCTCCTTCCTGATCGTCCCGGCCAAGGAGGCCGCCGCGGCGGAGAAGGAGAAGCGGCAGCCGAAGGTGGAGGACACCGTCACCGTCGTCTCGGCCAAGGCCCCGGAGGACAAGCGGGCCGTCGTCGGCATCCAGGCGGGCACCGACCACACCTTCCCGTTCTCGATCAACATCAAGCTGGCCGATGTGGGCGGGCCGAGCGCCGGGCTGATGTTCGCCCTCGGGATAGTCGACAAGCTCACCCCGGACGACCTGACCGGCGGCAAGTTCGTCGCCGGCACGGGCACGATAGACGAGAACGGCAAGGTCGGCCCGATCGGCGGGATCGAGATGAAGACGGTCGGGGCGCGGGCCAAGGGCGCGCGGTACTTCCTGACGCCCAAGGACAACTGCGCGGCCGCCGCCAAAGACCGCCCCTCGGGGCTCACCCTGGTCAAGGTCGACACCATGGGTGATGCCATGAAATCTCTGGAGAAGATCCGCAAGGGCGAGTCGGGCGGCCTGCCGCTCTGCACGGCGAGCTGAGCTCCCCTCCCGGCCGCACAGCTGCCGGGAGGCTCCCTCGGTGCCCGCGGTGCAGAGCGGTCC
The DNA here is from genome assembly GCF_040646215.1 of Streptomyces sp. NPDC046215. Classification (NCBI taxonomy): domain Bacteria; kingdom Bacillati; phylum Actinomycetota; class Actinomycetes; order Kitasatosporales; family Streptomycetaceae; genus Streptomyces; species Streptomyces sp. NPDC046215. The sequence continues at coordinate 12,613 of NZ_JBEYZW010000061.1, forward strand.
GCCGGGTCAGTCCTCGAACGTCGCCGCCAGGGCCTCGGCCAGGCCCGGGACGAGGCCGGCGCCGGTGAGGACCTCGGTGGGGGAGTCCTTCTCCCGCAGCCGCACCGCGGACTCACGCGCGCCGTCGCGCAGCACCGCGACCGTCATCCGGACCTCCTGCCGGTCCGGGTGGGCGGCCACCCACTTGGCGAGCTGCTTCTCGCTCAGGCCGTTGGGCACGCTCCCCTCGGCGGACGGCGGCAGCATCAGCCGCTCCACGGTCAGGGCGCAGCCGGTCACGGCGTCGGGCCAGGCGATGGTGCCGAGGAACTTGTCCAGGGCGGTGCCGGCCGGCACCTCGTCCTGCTCGACCGGGGTGAGCGAGGAGGCGGCGGAGGCTTCGTCGAGGCCGAGCTGGGAGGCCAGGCCCGGCTCCTGGGCGCGCAGCTTGGCCGTGTCGACCAGGGCGAAGAGACGGGCGGGCTGGTCCCAGCCGAGGGTGGAGGCGTACTCGTCGAGCTCGAGCACGGCGCGGGTGAGCGGGCTCGCCGCCATCGGCGTGTTCGGGAGGTCGGCGCCGGAAGGGCCGACGGGGTCGGGATTGCTGGAAGTGCTGGACATGCTGAATATCGTGCCCTGAGAGTGACCAAAAGCGGGAACTGAGTAAAGCCTCGGTAAGTTGCCACACTGGGCCCTAGGATCGCTGGGCCCTGATCGAACAGCTTCCCTTACAGCGAACTTCGAGGTGCGCACCTTGGCTTTCCAGATGCCGGACCGCGGCGGAGGCCCGACAGGGCCACGGATCAGAGTCGGCCGCCCGTCCCGGCGGATCCGGACCCTGCTGACGACCCTGGGCGTGCTGGCCGCGCTGGCGATGCTCTTCGTCATGTTCGCGGGGTTCTGGACGGACTGGCTCTGGTACCGCTCCGTGGAGTACTCCTCGGTCTTCACCACCACCCTGGGTACCAAAATCGGCCTTTTCGCGGTCTTCGGCCTTCTGATGGCCCTGGCCGTGGGCTTCAACATCTGGCTGGCGCACCGGCTGCGGCCGCCGCTGAGCGCGATGTCGATGGAGCAGCAGAGCCTCGACCGCTACCGGATGAGCATCGCCCCGTACAAGAAATGGGCGCTTCTGGCCGTCGCCGCGCTCGTCGGGCTGGTGGCGGGCGCGTCCGCCGCCGGGCAGTGGCGCACCTGGCTCCAGTGGGTCAACGGCGTGTCCTTCGGCCAGAAGGACCCCCAGTTCCACAAGGACATCTCGTTCTACACGTTCGACCTGCCCTGGTACCGCTTCCTGCTGAGCTTCGGCTTCGCGGCGGCGGTCCTGTCGCTGATCGCCGCGGCCCTGGTGCACTACCTCTACGGCGGCCTGCGGCTCACCAGCCCGGGCGGGCGGGCCACGTCCGCCGCCACCGGGCACCTGTCGGTCCTGCTGGGCCTCTTCGTGGGCCTCAAGGCCATCGCGTACTGGCTCGACCGGTACGGCCTGGCGGTGAAGTCCAGCGGGCTGAAATCGACGGACGGCTGGACGGGTCTGCGCTACGTGGACGCCAACGCCTACCTGCCGGCGAAGACGATCCTGTTCATCATCGCGCTGATCTGCGCCGTGCTGTTCTTCGCGACGCTGTGGCGCCGCACCTGGCAGCTGCCGGTGATCGGGTTCGGCCTGATGGTTCTCTCGGCGGTCCTGATCGGCGGGCTCTACCCGGCGATCGTGCAGAAGTTCCAGGTCCAGCCGAACGAGCAGGCCAAGGAAGCGCCGTACATCAAGAAGAACATCACGGCCACCCGTGAGGCGTACGGCATCGACGGCTCCGACGTGAAGGACTACTCGGGCCGCAGCGAGGTGAAGGACAAGGAGAAGCTGCGCGCCGACGCGGATTCCACGGCCAGCCTCCGGCTCCTCGACCCGAACATCGTGTCGCCCACCTTCCAGCAGCAACAGCAGGTCCGTGGGTACTACCAGTTCCCGTCCACCCTGGACGTCGACCGTTACAAGGTCGACGGCAAGGAGCAGGACACGGTCATCGGTCTGCGCGAGCTCAATATCAAGGGCGTTTCCGACCGCAACTGGATCAACGACCACTTCAAGTACACCCACGGCTACGGGGCCATCACGGCGAAGGGGACGTCGACCGACAAGGCCGGCGCCCCGGACTTCACCGAGCAGAGCCTGCCGACCGAGGGTGTGCTCGGCAAGTACGAGCAGCGTGTGTACTACGGCGAGAAGACGTCGCAGTACTCCATCGTCGGCGGCCCGCAGAAGGAGCTGGACTACTCCAGCGACAAGGGCGAGAAGAGCTACAGCTACCAGGGCAAGAGCGGCGTGAGCCTCTCGAACCCGGTGAACCGCGCGGCCTACGCGGTCGCCTTCGGCGAGGCGAAGATCCTCTATTCCGGCGCCATCGGTGAGGGCTCGCGGATTCTCTACAACCGCACGCCCAAGGAGCGCGTCGAGTCGGTCGCCCCGTGGCTGACCATCGACGGTGACGCCTATCCGGCCGTGGTCGGCAACCGCATCCAGTGGATAGTGGACGCCTACACCACGACCAACGGCTATCCGTACGCCTCCCGGACCACCCTCGGTGACACGACGGCCGATTCGCTGACGACCGGACAGCGGGCGGTGGTGGCCCAGCAGAATCAGGTCAACTACATCCGCAACTCCGTCAAGGCGACCGTGGACGCCTACGACGGCACGGTGAAGCTCTACCAGTGGGACGAGAAGGACCCGGTCCTCAAGACGTGGATGAAGGCGTTCCCGGGCACGGTGAAGGCCAAGAGCACGATCAGCGGCGACCTGATGGACCACCTGCGCTACCCGCAGGACCTCTTCAAGGTGCAGCGCGAGCTGCTCACCCGCTACCACGTCACCAACCCGGGCACGTTCTACACCGGCAGCGAGCGCTGGCAGGTCCCGGACGACCCGACGACCAAAAAGGGCAACGCGGTCCCGCCGTATTACCTCAGCATGAAGATGCCGGACCAGAAGGAGCAGTCGTTCTCGCTGACGACGACCTTCACGCCCAAGAGCCGGCCCAACCTCGGTGCCTTCATGGCGGTCGACGCCGATGCGAAGAGTCCCGGGTACGGGAAAATCAGAATCCTGAAGCTGCCGTCCGAGACCACGGTATGGGGCCCGCAACAGGCGCAGAGCAAGTTCAACGGTGACCCGGACATCGCCAATCAGATCAATATTCTGCAGAGAGGCGATTCCGAGGTCGAGTACGGCAATCTGCTGACCGTACCGCTGGACGGCGGGCTGCTGTATGTCGAACCGGTCTATGTGCGGGGCGCGGGGTCGAATTACCCGCTGCTGAAGAAGGTGCTGGTCAACTACGGCGAGAAGATCGCCTTCGAGGACACCCTCGACAAGGCCCTCAACGTGGTCTTCGGGGTGAGCAGTCCCAGCACCGGCACCAAGCCGCCGGACGAGGGCACCACCAAGCCGCCGACGTCGCAGAACCCGACGGTCAAGCAGGCGGTGAAGGACGCCCAGGACGCTTACGAGGCCGGTCAGAAGGCGCTCGAGTCCAAGGACTTCTCGGCCTACGGAAAGGCCCAGAAGGACCTGAAGGACGCCCTCGACAGGATCGCAAAGGCCGAGGCCGGGAGTTCCGACAAGGCCGGCCAGGGCGATAAGCCCGAGGCCGAGAAGGACGGTAAACCCGCAGGCTGAGAAAGCTCCACCCCGCGCCGTGGTACAGTTGTTCCAACAACAGCGCGGGGTGGAGCAGCTCGGTAGCTCGCTGGGCTCATAACCCAGAGGTCGCAGGTTCAAATCCTGTCCCCGCTACTCAAAGACAAGGCCCGGAGTCCTCGGACTCCGGGCCTTGTCGTGTGCCCGGACCCGGGCGGTCAGCCGGACCGCAGGGTGTCCGGCAGGACGCGGACTGTGCGGGTTATGTGCGGGGCTTCTGTGGAGAGTTTGGAGCCCCGTCGTGTCGGGAAGTCGGGAAGTCGACAAAACGCTGAAGTGACCTCACTGGCTGCGGTATACCAGGTGTACGCGGGTTGCGGGTGGTGCGACGATGGGGCTTATGGGGGACAGGACGAGGCTGTGGGAGACACACCGGCTTGTAGAGGCTCCCGGTAGCGGGAGCGAACAGGAACTTCCGGCATACGGCCCCGAGGGCGCGGACGCCGCCGACGCGGGCGACCCCGCGGACCTTGAGCTCGAGACGGCCCGTCGCCGTGCCATGGAGAGCGGCGACCCCGCGGCGCTGAGCATGCTCGGCGCGCTCCTGCTGCGCCGTGGCGACCTCGACGGCGCCGAGCGCCACCTCCGGGCCGCCACGGCCGACGGCGACCGCTCCGCCGCCAACAACCTCGGCGTGCTCGTACACCAGCGGGGCTACGCCGACGAGGCCGCCGGCTGGTGGCGCATCGCCGCCGTCGCGGGCTCCGCGGCCGCCGCCCACGCGCTCGGCCGCTACCACCGCGAGCGCGGCGACGAGCCGGCCGCCGAGTACTGGCTGCGCCAGTCGGCGGAATCCGGGCACGCTCTCGGCGCCTACGCCCTCGCCGACCTGCTGGAGCACCGCAGTGATGTCGGTGCCGAGCGCTGGTTCCGGGCCGCCGCCGAGCGGGGGCACCGCGAGGCCGCGTACCGCCTGGCGCGCATCCTGGACGGCCGGGCGCCGCGGCCCCGCTCCGGCGGCCTCGGCGGGGCCCTGGGCCCCGGCGGGGTGGAGACCTCGGTCCGCGAGCTGCGGGCCGCCGCCGCGGACGGGCGTGAGGGCACCGGCCCGGCGCGCGAGGCCGAGCAGTGGTACCGGCAGGCGGCCGCCCGCGGCCACCGGCGCGCCGCCCTGCACCTGGGCACGCTCCTGGAGGCCCGCGGGGAGACGCAGGAGGCCGCCCGCTGGTACCTGACCTCCGCCAAGGACGGCGAGGCCCGTGCCGCGTGCGCGCTCGGCTTCCTGCTGCGCGACGCCGGTGACACCGACAGCGCCGCGGTCTGGTGGCGCCGCGCCGCCCAGGACGGCGACGGCAACGCCGCCAACGCCCTGGGCGCCCTGCACGCCGACCGGGGCGAGCCGGGCGAGGCGGAGCGCTGGTACCGCGCCGCGCTGGAGGCGGGGGACATCAACGGCGCGTACAACCTCGGGCTGCTCTGCGCCGCCCAGAACCGCACCTCGCAGGCCGAGCAGTGGTACCGCCGCGCGGCCTACGCCGGGCACCGGGAGGCGGCCAACGCGCTGGCCGTCCTGCTGCTCCAAGGGGGTGATGCGGCCGGCGCCGAGCCGTGGTTCTCCAAGGCGGCCGAGGCGGGCAGCGTCGACGCCGCCTTCAACCTGGGCATCCTCTACGCCGGCCGCGACGAGGACCGCATGGCCTTCCAGTGGTACGAGCGCGCCGCCACCGCCGGGCACACCGACGCCGCCCTTCAGGTCGCCATGGCCCTGATGCGGGACGGTGACGAGGAGGCGGCGGAGCGCCATCTGCGGGTCGCGGTGCGCGGGGGCAACGCCGAGGCCGCGTTCCGGCTGGGGGCGCTGCTCGACCGTGACGACGACGCCCGGGAGGAGTGCGAGGAGTGGTACGGACGCGCCGCCCGGCAGGGACACCGCCGGGCCCAGGTGCGCCTCGGCATGCTCGTCGCCGAGCGCGGCGACGTGGTCGAGGCGGCGCACTGGTACCGCGAGGCCGCCGAGGCCGGCAGCCGCAACGGTGCCTTCAACCTCGGTCTGCTGCTCGCCCGGGAGGGCAGTGAGCCCGAAGCGGCCCTGTGGTGGGCCCGTGCCGCCGAGGCCGGACACGGGCGGGCGGCGCTGCGGCTCGCCCTCCTGGCGGCCCGGCGGGGCGATCTGACCGAGGGGCGTCACTGGTGCGACCGCGCCGTCGAGCTGGGCCCCGCGGAGGTCGCGGAGCGCGCGGCACGGCTGCGGGACGCGCTGCAGCAGGAGCTGTCGGCATGAGGGCTTCCGGGCTTCCCGGAAGCCGTTTGCCATGGTCGCTACCGCCGGGTTAAGGTTGGGTCAACGACGCGGGGTGGAGCAGCTCGGTAGCTCGCTGGGCTCATAACCCAGAGGTCGCAGGTTCAAATCCTGTCCCCGCTACTCGGTACGAAGGCCCGGATCCTTACAGGATCCGGGCCTTCGTCATTCCCGTGTCCCTGCGGGCCCCGGGGCGGCGGAGGCCGCCCCGGCTCACCCCGCGGCGCAGTTCGGGCACACGCCCCGGTAGGTCACCTCGACGGCCGCCACCTGGAAGCCGAAGCGCTCGGACACCGGGAGCTCCGCGAGGAGGTCACCCGAAGGGTGGACGTCGCGGATCGTGCCGCACTGGGAGCACACCAGGTGCTGGTGCGCGTGGTGCGCGTTCGGGTCGTAGCGCTTGGCGCGCCGGTCCGTGCTCACCTCCATGATCTCGCCCAGGGAGACCAGCTCCCCAAGGGTGTTGTACACCGTCGCACGCGAGATCTCCGGCAGTAGCTCCGCCGCCTTGGCGTGTACTTCGTCCGCGGTGTAGTGCACGTGGTCCCCGTCGAGGACCTCGGCGACGACGCGTCGCTGTGCGGTCAGTCGCCAGCCGCGTCCCCGGAGCCGTTCCAGCAGGTCACTCATGCCATTCACCTATCAGTCAGATAGGACCAGCGTAGCAGCGGGCCCTGTCCACCCTTGGATCTGGTACTTACCTCACTTCCATCTTGACTTAGACTGAGTCCAATGTAGGATCGAGCTCGGCTCAGGCCAAGGTGGCAGGACGATTTGACGGAGGCGCACGTGTCGGTTCAGGACGAGGCCATTACCCGGACGGGTCCGCTGACCACGGAGTCCGGTGCTCCGGTCGCGGACAACCAGAACAGTGAGACCGCGGGCATCGGCGGTCCCGTCCTCATTCAGGACCAGTCGCTGCTCGAGAAGCTCGCGCACTTCAACCGGGAGCGGATCCCGGAGCGCGTCGTGCACGCTCGCGGCGCCGGCGCGTACGGCACCTTCACGCTCACCCGTGACGTGTCGCAGTGGACCCGGGCGAAGTTCCTCTCCGAGGTCGGCAAGCAGACCGAGACGTTCCTGAGGTTCTCCACCGTCGCCGGCAACCTCGGCTCGGCGGACGCGGTGCGCGACCCGCGCGGCTTCGCGCTGAAGTTCTACACCGAAGAGGGCAACTACGACCTCGTCGGCAACAACACCCCGGTGTTCTTCATCAAGGACGCCATCAAGTTCCCCGACTTCATCCACACCCAGAAGCGCGACCCGTACACCGGCTCGCAGGAGGCGGACAACGTCTGGGACTTCTGGGGGCTGTCGCCGGAGTCCACGCACCAGGTGACCTGGCTGTTCGGTGACCGTGGCATCCCGGCCACGCTGCGCCACATGAACGGCTACGGCTCGCACACCTACCAGTGGAACAACGAGGCCGGCGAGGTCTTCTGGGTCAAGTACCACTTCAAGACCGACCAGGGCATCAAGAACCTCACGACCGAAGAGGCCAACCAGCTCTCCGGCATGGACCCCGACAGTCACCAGCGTGATCTGCGCGAGTCGATCGAGCGCGGCGACTTCCCGTCCTGGACCGTGCAGGTGCAGATCATGCCCGCGGCCGAAGCGGCGACCTACCGCTTCAACCCGTTCGACCTCACCAGGGTGTGGCCGCACGCGGACTACCCGCCGATCGAGATCGGGAAGCTGGAGCTCAACCGCAACCCGGAGAACATCTTCGCCGAGGTGGAGCAGTCCATCTTCTCGCCGGCGCACTTCGTGCCGGGCATCGGCCCGTCCCCGGACAAGATGCTCCAGGGCCGGCTCTTCGCCTACGGCGACGCCCACCGGTACCGTGTCGGCATCAACGCCGACCACCTGCCGGTGAACCGCCCGCACGCCACCGAGGCGCGCACCAACAGCCGGGACGGCTACGCCTACGACGGGCGCCACGGCGGGGCCAAGAACTACGAGCCGAACAGCTTCGGCGGGCCGGCGGAGACGGGCCGGCCGCTGTGGCAGCCGATCTCCGTCACCGGCTACACGGGCACCACCACCGTCCCTTCGCACGCCGAGGACAACGACTTCGTCCAGGCGGGCAACCTCTACCGGCTGATGTCGGAGGAGGAGAAGGGGCGTCTGATCGACAACCTCGCGGGCTTCATCGCCAAGGTGTCGCGTGACGACATCGCCGAGCGCGCGATCAACAACTTCCGCCAGGCGGATCCCGACTACGGCAAGCGGCTCGAAGCCGCGGTCCAGGCCCTGCGCGGCTGACCCCGGGCGGTCGGGGCCGCCACCGCTTCCGAGGGGTGGCGGCTCCGCCGTGGGGGTAGTCCCAACGGGCCGCTTGCCGTATTGACCCGGAGAGGCCGGACGCCAGTGGGCTCCGGCCTCTCCGGCTGCCCGGGCGCGGCCGGCCGTCGCCGATTCAGACCGGCAGCGCGCTCGCCGGCGACCGTGCGGGCACCAGACAGCGGATGATGTCGCGCACCGACACCACGCCGACCGGGCCCTCGCCGTCCAGGACGATCAGGTGCCGGAAACCGCCGCCGGTCATGGCGGACGCGGCTTCGTCCAGCGTCCACTCGGGGGCCGCGAAGACGACATCGGTCGTGGTGTGGGACTGGGCGGTCTCCCGGTCGGGGTCCTGGCCCGCCCCGACCGAGTTGAGTATGTCGCGCTCGGTGAGTATGCCGAGCACGCTGGTGTCGGGGTCGAAGACGACTGCCGCGCCTATCCTGCGCGCGGACATCAGCCGTGCCGCCTGTCGGAGGGTGTGTGCGGGACCGATGGTGAGGACCACCGTGCTCATGGCGTCGCGGACGAGCATGGTCGGAGCCACCTCCTTGATGGACCGTGAAACCCGAGCGGGCATTCACAAGTTCACAAGCATGGGCCACTCATCGTCACACGGTTGTCGGGGGCGCAACAAGGGGCGTACGGAGCTGGAATTCCGCTTCGACGCGCTCCCGTACCCGTGAATGAACGGAAGTGCGCCGAAGGCCACCCCCGACGCCAGATCATGCGGAAGCCGCGGACGGGGCCGGCGGCGGCGTCACGTGCGGAGGTAGCCCAGCAGCTCGTCATGGAGCAGGCCGTTCGACGCGGCGGCGTTGCCGCTGTGCGGTCCCGGGCGGCCGTCGAGTCCGGTGAAGCGGCCTCCGGCCTCCTCGACGATGACGACATTGGCCGCCATGTCCCACAGCGACAGCTCAGGCTCCGCGCAGATGTCCACGGATCCCTCGGCGACCATCATGTACGGCCAGAAGTCGCCGTAGCCGCGCGTCCGCCAGCAGTCGCGCGTCAGGTCCAGGAAGCCCGGCAGCATCCCGCGCTCCTCCCAGCCCGACAGCGAGGAGTACGCGAAGGACGCGTCCTCGATGCGCCCCACGTGCGACGTCTGCAGGCGGGTCGCCGACAGCAGGCTGCGTCCGGTGAAGGCGCCCGAGTCCTTCGCCGCCCACCAGCGCCGGCCCAGCGCCGGTGCCGACACCACGCCGACCACGGGCTCGAAGCCCCCGTCGATCTGCACCATCAGGGAGATCAGGGTGGCCCAGACCGGCACCCCGCGGACGTAGTTCTTGGTCCCGTCGATCGGGTCGATGACCCAGCGGCGCGGCCCGGTGCCGTCGCTGCCGAACTCCTCGCCCAGGACGGCGTCACGCGGACGGGCCCGCTGCAGATGGCCGCGGATCAGCTCCTCGGCGGCCTTGTCCGCCTCGCTCACCGGCGTCATGTCCGGTTTGGTCTCGACCTTGAGGTCGAGAGCCTTGAACCGGTCCATGGTCACCGCGTCGGCGGCATCCGCCAGAACGTGGGCCAGGCGCAGATCATCGTGGTAGTCGGACATGGCTGAACAGTACCTGTGGCCACGGCCTGTGCAGCTGCGGCCCGCCCGGGACTCTTGACACCGTCTGGCGGCACGTCAATTCTGTGGCCACTACCGCCGTGCGGTGGCACGGCCGGGGAGGCGACGATGCCTGCGGCACGAGAGCTCTTGCTGGACGCGGCCTTCGAGGCGCTGGGCGCCCGGCCCTGGAACGGGGTCCGGATGGTCGACGTCGCGGCTGCCGCCGGAGTGTCCCGGCAGACGCTCTACAACGAGTTCGGCAGTAAGAACGGCCTCGCGCGCGCCCTGGTGCGCCGCGAGACGGAGGCGTTCCTCGCGGGGGTCGAGCGCGCCCTCGCGGAGGCGGCGGACGACGCGGGCGCGGGGGAGCGGTGTGCCGCGGCGGCGGGCTGGATCCTGCGGACGGCCCGCGCCAACCCCCTGGTGCGGGCCGCGCTGACCGGGTGCCGCGGCGAGCGCCTCCCGGCGGCAGCGGCCCCCGCCGTTCCCGCGCCGCGCACCCCGGCCGGGCCCCGGGTGCCGCGCGGCATCCCCACGCCGGGGGCGCTGGCCGTGGCGGTCCGTGACCGCGCGGTCCGGGCGGTCACGGGAGGCCCCGGGGTGCGGGACGCGGAGGCGGCGCTGTGGGCCTGTGAGACGGCGGTCCGGCTGACCCTTTCCTACGTGATCGCCCCCGCCGCCTCGGACGAGGACGCAACCCGACAAATCGCCCGCTTGGTCCGCGCCCTGATGGGTGATGACACGGCCGACGGGGTCACCTGAGCCGGTCGACAGCCGGCCGGTGCGGGTGCTGTTCGTCTCGCGGGGGCGAGGGCGGCCGCGTTCGCCGTTTTTGATCTCTGCCTCTGCGCCCCCACCCACCGGCCTCTGCGCCCCACCTACCGATTTTCCCGCCGTGCAACCGTCCCCGCGGGGCCGGTGTTAAAGGGGTGTGGGGCGGGGGCCCGTGGATCTTTCCACCGCGACAGCGCACGCTCATGACATCGGTCGTACGGGGAGGTCGCGGGTGAAAGACTCGATGCGTTCGGTCGGGCGCTGGGGCGCAATGGCAGGGCCCCTGCTCGTCCTCGCCTACTGCGTCATCAACTCCGTCAAGTCGGTGGTCGAGGGCGCCCTGGTCCAGGAACTCTCGCCGGAGTACTTGGCGTTCAACGAATTCGTGATCGCCCAGCTCTTCTACCTGGCCGTCTGCAAGGACAAGCCGGGGCTCGTGGGCGCTGTCCGCCGCTCCTGGCCGACGATCCTCGTCTTCAATGTGACGACCACCCTCAGCTGGGTCGCCGTCCTCTACGCCCTGGTGGTCTTCGAGCCGGTCGTGGCCAACTCGATCATCGTCGGCCTGGTGCCGACGATCACGATCGTGATGGGCATACGGCTCCGGTCGGGCGCCAAGGTGCTGCGGTGGGAGCTGGTCGCGGCGGCCGGCATCCTGGCCTCCTTGGTCTACCTGGCCATGGCGGCCTGGAGCGGTGAGTCGGGCATCGGCTCGCTGTCGACGGGCGAGTTCGTCTTCGGGTTGCTGACGTGCCTGGTCACCGCGGTGGCGGTCGCCGGGAACACCTTCTGCACCAAGCACCTCAGCCAGGCCGGCATGACGGTCGGTCAGATGATGGCCTGCCGCTTCGTCCTCCTGATCGCCGTCACCTTCGGCACCCTGCTGGTCCGGGATTCCTTCTCGCCGTACTCCGCGCACAACGTCCTGACGATCCTGGCGCTCAGCGGACTAGGGGTCATCACCTCCCTCTACCTCCTCCAGCAGGGCATCGTGCGGACCGAGGCCACGACCGTCTCCATGCTGTTCGGCACCAACCTCCTGATCACCTACGCGGCGCAGCTCTTCGACCCGAGGCTGGAGCGGTCCGGGGCGACGTTGACCGGCATCCTTCTCCTGTCGGCCTCCATGCTCCTGGGGGTGTGGGCACGGGCGAGGGCGGCGGCGAAGCCCGCGGCCGCCCCGGAGCCGGAGTCTCCGCAGCAGCCCCAGCCGGTGGGATCCACCGAGGCGACGTGACCCGCCGGCGGCCGGCCTGGCAGCACCGCCACCTTCCCACCCGTCCGATACCGACACGGTCCGATACCGACACCAGCCGCCCGCAATCCGCAGACCCGACACCAGCTGATTTCCCACCGGCAGACTGCTACGACCCGAGCCCCGCGAGCCGCGACCCGAGCCCCTCGACCCGAGTCCCGCGGCCCACTTCCCACGGCGCACCCGATCCTTCGTCCCCCACTGGAGTGTGAGACATGACGGACAACATCACCGGCCGGCCGATCGTGATCGTCGACCCCTTCTCATCGGGCGGGCTGTACGCCTCGGCGTTCGCGGCGGAGGGGCTGACGGCCGTCGCCGTCATCTCGTACCCCGAGATCCCGGCGGCCTATGCGGCCGCCTTCGAGCCCGGCGACTACACCGAAGTTCTCACTTACGACGGGGATTTCGGCGCCCTGGTGGCCCGGCTGCGGGCCCTCGACCCCCTCGGCGTGCTGCCGGGCACCGAGATCGCGGTGGAGTTCGCCGACGCCCTGGCCGCGGAGGTCACCCCCGGCCTGGCCAACGACGCCAAGCTCACCAGCGCCCGCCGCCACAAGTACGACATGGCCCGGGCCGTGGCCCGGGCCGGGCTGCCGGTGCTGCGGCAGATCGCCACCGACTCCGAGGAGGAGGTCGCCGCCTGGATCGAGGAGCAGGGGCTCGCCGGCCGCGACCTGGTGGTGAAACCCCCCAAGAGCGGCAGCACCGACGGTGTCACCCGCATCGCGGGCGGCGAGGGCTGGCAGGAGGCGTTCCGCGCCCAGCTGGGGCAGCTCAACCAATGGCAGGTGCTCAACGAACAGATGCTGGTGCAGGAGTACGCCGAGGGCACGGAGTACGTCATCGACGTCTTCAGCCACGCCGGCCGGCACACCGTCGCCGACATCTGCCGGTACCGGAAGATCTCCAACGGACCGCACATGGCCGTCTACGAATCCATGGACTGGGTCGACCCGGCCCAGCCCTTCGTCCCGGAGCTCATCCGCTATGTCGAAGGGGTCCTCGACGCCGTCGGCTTCCGCTTCGGCGCGGCGCATGTGGAGGTCATGCGGACGGCCGACGGGCCCCGGCTGATCGAGGTGAACGCCCGCCCGCACGGAGGGGGCCACCCCCAGTTCTGCCGGGCGGGGACGGGGGACAGCCAGGTCGACCGGGCGGCCCGCAGTTTCACCCGGCCCGAGACGATCCCCGACACCTACGAGCTGCGCCGGAATGTCCGGGTCGTCTTCCTGATGAGCCGGTCCGAGGGCGTGGTGCGCAACGCCGAGATCCTCGGCGCCATAGGTGAGCTGCCCAGCCACCACTTCTCCGCGGTCCACGTCCGCAACGGCGACCGGCTCACCGTCACCAAGGACCTGCTCAACACCATGGCCCTGGGCTTCGTGGTGCTCGTCCACGACGATCCGGCCCGCCTCCAGGCCGATCACGACACCGTGCGGAGGCTGGAGGGCGAGCTCATACTCGTCCCGTAAGGGCGGCCGTGTCCCCCGTGCCGGGGCCGCCGTCCGGTCCGGGCCCGTGCAACCGACGACGAATCCCCGGTGTTTCTGTGGTGATGAGCGAAAAGGACGGCCTCCTGGCCGACCGCTTGGCCATGGATGTGGACGACGGCTTCGCGGAGCTGGTCCGCCTGCATGCCTCCGCGGTCCGGATGTACCTGTTACGGCTCTCCGGCTCGGCCGCCGACGCCGACGACCTGGGACAGGACACCTTCCTGCGTGCCTACAAGGCCCTGCAGAGCTATTCGGCGGACCGCCGCCGCGCCCTGCGCCCCAGGGCCTGGCTGATGAGCATCGCCACCAATGTGTGGCGCAATGACGTCCGCGCGAAGTCCAGACGGCCGGTGTCGGCCGGGCGGGTGGAGGATTCCTCCGACACCTGGCCCGACCACCGGCCGGGCCCGGGGGAGCGCGCGGACACCGCCGCCGACCGAAGAGTGCTGGTCGGCGCGCTGGCCCAGCTGCCGGAGGCCTACCGGGTCGCCGTGGTGCTGCGCCATGTGGTGGGGATGAGCTACGCGGAGGTGGCCGAGGTCCAGGAATGCCCGGTCGGCACGGTCAAGGCCCAGGTGTCCCGGGGCCTCGGGCGGCTGCGGGAGCTGCTGAATCCGGAAGAGGTCACGCTCAGGGAGGTGACGATGTGAGCACAGGGACCGGAAGAACCGACGCGGACCCCGCCGGGTCCGGGCTGGAAGCCGCCCTGGCACGGCTCGGGGAGCGCTCGGAGCCGACCGACTTCGAGCTGAGGGTGCTGCGGCACGTAGGCGTACCGCAGAGCCGCTATGACGCGTACGCCCTCCTCGACGCACCGGCCGGCGGGCTGTACGTGGCACACGGCCCCGCCGGGGTGACAGGTGCCGCGCTGGGCGCCGAGGTGGCGGACGGCAGGGCGTTCGAGGAGCTGCACCGGGGGCGCACCGGCCGGGCGGCGATCCCCGCGGCGACACCACCGCCGGGGGTCCGAGGGGCCCTGCGCACCGGGCGGGCGAAGCAGCTGCGGATCGACCTGTCCGGTCTGACGCCGGTCGAGCGCTCGGTGCTCACCGCCGTCCGGGAGATTCCGCGCGGTCAGCTCCGTCCCGTCTCCTGGGTGGCCCGGGAGGCAGGGCTTCACGACGGCGAGCCGGTGCCGGAGGCCCTCGCCCGCAATCCCGTCCATCTGCTGGTGCCCTGCCACCGGGTCGCCCATGACGCCGGGCCGCCGTGCGATGCCGCCTACGGCCCCCGGGTGGGGGAGGCGCTACGGCGCGACGAAGGCATCGAGCCGGAGTACCTGCGGGATCTGCTCCGGGGGAACACCGTGTTCCTCGGCAGCGACACCACCCACATCTACTGCCATCCGACCTGCGCGCACGCGCGCCGGATCACCCCGCCGCACCGCGTGCCCTTCCGGACCGTCGGAGCGGCCCGGAGCGCCGGCTACCGCCCCTGCAAAAGCTGCCGGCCCCTCGCGGCATGAGAGGGCAGGCGCCAAGGAGACTCCCGAAGGAGGTGCCCCTCGTCACGCCACACCCATTCTTCGCCCCGCCCGATAAAGGACCCCGGTCCCTCGCCTCACCCGCTCAGGGCCAGCCGTACGGCGAAGGCGATGAAGACGACACCCGCTGTCCCCTCGAAGATCCGTTTGGCCCGGCCGGTCCGGGGCGCTGTCCGCCGCAGCGCCACCCGGCTCCGGGACAGATGGATCACCGAGATGACAAAGGTGAGCCAGAGCGCCGCCAGGCTCAGGTGGACGGCCGCCAGGACGGCCATGCTGCTGGTCCGCGGCGCGCCCTCGGGGACGAACTGCGGCAGGTACGCGAGGAGAAACAGCCCTACGTTGGGGTTGGTTCCCGTGCAGAGCAGCCCCAGGGTGAAATGGCGGCGGGCCGAGGGAGTGACGCCCTTGCCCGCGTCCGGGGCAGGTTCGTCGTCAGGCGCTGCGGGGCGGAGGGCGCCTTTGACCGCCAGCAGGCCCCAGGCGACCATGACGGCCGCGCCGCACCACTGGACGGCCGTGAACAGTGCGGGTTCGGCGCGCAGGATCAGCGAGACGCCGGTCAGGGCCAGCACACCGTGGATCACACCGGCGCTGATCATGCCGAGGGCGGCGGCCGCCGCCGGGCGCCAGCGGCCGGTTCGCAGCACCAGTTGCGCCGCCAGGGCCGAGTCCGGGCCCGGCGCGGCGATCAGCATCATCGAGGTGCCCAGGAAGAGGCCACTGACCACCTGAACCATCCGCTCTCCCTCCAGAGGCACGCACCGCCCCGCCCGTACAGGCCCCGTGCACAGGCCGTGTCCGGGGCCCGGTGAGCGTGGGCCCCGGACACGGGTCGTATACGGTGCGGCCCGTTCAGCCGGCCAGGTCCACGGACAGCGGCCGGTAGCTCAGACGGACGTCGGCCTCCGCGGTGCCGGGGAACACCGCGGTCACGGTGTCGCCGCTGCGAACGGCCGGGATTTCCTGGCGCATTCGGCTCATGGACGTCTTACGGGTGTGCCAGGGACACACCAGCCGGTTTCCCTCGGGTTCCAGAGTGGCCAGGTGCAGCGGTCCGCCGCGATGCGGGCAGGTGGCCCGCATGACGAATGACCCCTCGGAGGTGCGGGCGTAGACGTACGGTGTGCCGGCGATTTCCGCACAGTTTTCCCGGCCGGCCACCGAGAAGCTCACGACAGGCACTTCTTGTAATCCCCCACGGAGTGGATCTGGTAGACGCATTCGTCGGATTCGATGATGGCGCCGTGCAGCCGGTTCCGTTCGATGACGGTGCCCTCGCCCGCTTCCAGGATCTGGTACGAGTCGAAGCCGCTGACGAATTTCATCGTCCCGGAGACGATGTGGCAGAGCTCGTCACCCTCGTGGCTATGGGTGTTGGAGAGTTCCGCGTGCGGCTCGACGATATCGGCGACGGGCGCGGTGACCCGTCCGCTGGTGATCGCCTCCCATACCGGGGCGTGCAGCTTCTTGTTCTCCGGGCCGTTGTCCATCCAGGCGATCTGCCGGGCGAAGTCCTCGTCCGCGATGGTCTGGATGACGCGGTACTCCTCGATTCCCCGCACGATCTCGGGTATCACGCTCTCGCCGTGGGCCTCGATGAGGGGCTCGATCAGCTTTTCCAGTGCCATGCGCCCGTGGTGCTGGTCGATGTGCACGTGCTCGGTGAAGTACCGGGCGTCCACGCCGTCGCCGAAGACCTCGGTGAGCAGGGCGGCGGCACGGCGGCAGAAGTCCACCAGGGTGGCTTCGGTGTAGTACAAGGCGCCCACGTACCGGAAGAACAGTTCGTGGTTCTTCCCCAGGTAGTGGAAGTAATTGTTCACCATCAGGCTGCTGACGAGGTAGTACTGCCAGTACCGGTGGATGTCCGACTGCAGCCCTGCGGATTCCAGGGTCTGCTCGAAGAGCCGGCTGTGCTTGGTGTCGTGGACGCCGTAGCCGTATTCGTCGATGACTATCTTGAACCACTCCGACTGCGGCGCCCCGTAGTGGCCGAGCACGTTGCGGATCATCGGCGACGCCTCGGAGAGGAAGTCGGGGGCGAACTGGATCAGCCACATCCGGGCGGCCCGCTCGCGGTCGCCGGAGGAGAGGATGGCCTTCTCCGAGAGCGAGGGCTCAGCGGGGCTGTCGGCGTCCAGCGAGGTGATGTACGAGGCGAAGCTCTCCTTGGTCCACTTTCCCGAGACCTCCACCTCCTCGTCGAGGAAGCCGAAGGAGAAACGTTCCAGCGCGGGCCGGATCATTTCGCCCAGCGCGCGGTTGCCCGGGCTGTAGAACTGCCGGAAGTCCTCGTACTTGTCCTTGAGGCCGCCCTTGGGCAGGAACATGAGGTCGGCTTCATAGATGCTGGTGAGCAGCCGCTGGGCGGCGAGGCTGCTGTACTCCAGGATCCGGTCGCGCCCGGGCACCCGGTCGAAGTCCAGGTGCGGGAGAACCTGGGGGCGTAACTGCCGCCGGTAGGGGTTGTCGCTGTTCTCCCACTCCTCGTTGTCGAGGTAGATGGGGTTGGTCGCGTATCGCACGATCGCTTCGCGCAGCGCGTCGCCGTGCAGCTCGAACGGCTCGTACCGCGGGGGCTGGTAATTCATGGGATCCCGTCAATCTGTGCTGAGGAAAAAGGGGAACGGGCGATAGCGCCGAGCGCCCGTCAGGAAACGGACAGGTGCCAGTCGGTCCAGCCGAGTTCGGCGTCGAGGCGCCCGCCCGCGGTGACCGAGGTCGGCTTCTCGAACGGGACCAGCGCCTGCATCCAGTGGGAGTGGGCGTTCTCCGGCGCGTTGCGCAGGGTGATCCCCGCGCCCAGATCCATCTCGAACCACACCGCGAGCGCCTGCGCCTCACCGTCGGCGGTGGTCGGGATCGACACCGCTCTGCTGCCGGGTCCGAGCGACCCCGACACCAGGTCGAAGGCGGCGAGTTCCACGGGCGCGGACAGCGTCTCGTGCGGCCAGGTGGTGAGCCGCACCGGGAAGTGGCCCCGGGTGGCCGCGACGTTCATCAGCGAGACGTCGAAACCGTCGGCGGTGCTCACCCTGTTCAGCCCGGTGATCGCGTCGCTGCGGATCACCTGCCCGTACAGCCGGGCCGCCACGGGCATCATGACCCCGCCGGGGGCCAGCAGGTGGGCGCGGGCGTGCCGCACCGTGGGCAGCAGCCCCTCGCCGATCAGCCCGCAGTCGACGATCTCGGAGATGAGCACGTCGACGCGGCGCGGGAGTTCGCGCCCCACCACCAGCTCGGTCGACCTTTTGTTCAGCACGGTGATGCTGTCCGACATGCCGTGCTCGGCGATGATCTGCCGGGCTATTTCGGCGAGCAGGGGATTCGCCTCGCAGGTATAGACGTGCGAGGCCCCGGCCCGTACGGCGCCCATGGCCAGCAGCCCGGTGCCGGTGCCGATGTCCAGCACGGTGGCCCCGGCGGGGATCGTGCGCCGCACGGCCTCGCCCAGGGCTTCGTTGCGCTCGGTGTCGTTCAGCATCGCGAAATGCCAGCGTGGAACGGCGTTCCTGGCGATGTCGGCGATGAGCGTGGAATCGGGCCGGAGCCATTCCTGCGGGCGGGACAGAGCCTCCACGGAAGCGCCTATGAGGCGCTCTATCTCCTGAGCCTGTGTCTGTAATGCGGCCAGCGTCAGGCGTAAGCCCGGTGAGGTGTCGAGGATCGAACCGGTGGGGGAGCCGGACGCGGAGGCGTTCCTTTCGTCCGGCAGTTCAATGATGGTGCGACTCATGACGGGCGGTGCACACTCCTTCAGCCTACGTGCAAGACGTGCAATCCCTCGGGCAGCAGAGGGAGTTCGCCGAACGGTGGTACGCGAATTTCTCCGTGCGAAGAGCGACAGCGGGGGGTGCGTCCGGGGGCGAGGGACGGGATGCGACGGCGGTATTCGGCGGGCGGTATTCGACGGGCGGTATTCGTCAGGGCGCACGAGCAGAGGGGCAACGAGCGGCGGGAAGCGAACGCCGTGGGTTCGACTTCATATCCGCTGCCGAGAGCGGCGGACGGCTCATGCCGGATTGTCGACGGTGATCAGCACGGTGCGGGGCTGCTACGCGGGTGCCGGCCGGGCTCCGCGTATGTCGAGGAGGTTACATGGACGAGAGCCACGTCACAGTGGCACAGGTCACACGCATGTGCGAGTGGGTGCTCGGCGCCCGGACCGCGGCGCCCCCGGGCGGCTCAGTGCGACGAGCCGGACAGCTGGAGCCCGATGACGCCGACGATCACGAAGGAGATCGACACGATCTTGAGCGTGGACACCAGGTCGTCCAGGAAGACCATGCCGTAGATCGCCGTGCCGGCCGCCCCGATGCCCGTCCACACGGCGTAGGCCGGGCCGACGTCCAGCTTCTTCAGAGAGAGCGTCAGCAGCCCGAAGCTGCCGAGCGCGAAGCAGGCGAAGGCGATGGTCGGCCAGAGCCTGGTGAAGCCGTGCGAGAGCTTGAGGCAGACGGCGAAGCCGGTTTCCAGCAGCCCGGCGACCACGACCAGCAGCCACGCCATCAGTTTGCCTCCCGTTGCTCGGCGACATGAGCGGCGACCGCCGTCCGTCCCGGTGTGCTTGTTGCACTTGCCGCTCACGGTCACTGGCAAACGTAGGCGATCAATCGCCTTCGCGCCGCTCCCGGGTCGCGAGCAGCCGCCGCAGGGAGTAGAGCCGCTGCGGATCGGCGTGCCCGTCGGCCACCCACTGGTCCAGCGCGCAGCCCTGCTCGTCGTGACTGCACGCGCGCGGGCAGCCTTCCGTGCCGGGCTCCAGGTCGGGGAAGGCGTGGATGACGCGCGAGGGGTCCACGTGGTGGAGCCCGAAGGACCGCACGCCCGGGGTGTCGATGACCCAGCCCGAGCCGCCGGGCAGGGGCAGCGCGAGCGCCGAGGTCGTGGTGTGCCGGCCCCGGCCCGTGACGGCGTTGACGTGACCGGTGGCCCGCTGCCGCTCGACGAGGGCGTTGACGAGGGTGGTCTTGCCGACGCCGGAGTGCCCGACGAAGGCGGTGACCCGGCCGGCCAGCCGCTCGCGGACCCGCTCGGCGGCGGAGTCCGCCCCGGTGGCGGTCAGCTCCTCACGGCTGGTGACGACGTGCGGGACGCCCAGCGCACCGTAGGCCTCCAGCAGCTTCTCCGCCGGGGCGAGGTCCGACTTCGTCAGGACGAGCAGCGGCTCCAGCCCGGCGTCGTACGCGGCGACCAGGCAGCGGTCGATCAGGCGCGGCCGCGGCTCGGGGTCGGCCAGGGCGGTGACGATGGCGAGCTGGTCGGCGTTGGCGACGACGACCCGCTCGTAGGGGTCGTCGTCGTCGGCCGTCCGGCGCAGCACGGACGAGCGCTCCTCGACGCGGACGATGCGGGCCAGGGTGTCCTTGGCGCCGCTGAGGTCGCCGACCACCGCGACCCGGTCACCGACCACTGCTCCCTTGCGCCCCAGCTCGCGCGCCTTCATCGCGATGATCGTGCGGTCCTCGACGAGGACGTGCAGCCGCCCGCGGTCCACGGTGAGGACGAAGCCCTCGGCGGCGTCCTCGTGCTTGGGGCGGATGGTGGTGCGGGGCCGGTTGCCCTTGCGGTTGGGGCGGACGCGGATGTCGTCCTCGTCGGGGTTCTTGCCGTAGCGACGCATGGTGCTCTTGTTTCTCTCAGGCTCTCGGCACCGTCGTGGCCCCCGGCACCGGCCCGAGCATCCCCGTCCACAGCTCCGGGAAGTCGGGGAGGGTCTTGGCGGTGGTCGCGACGTTCTCCACCTGGACGCCCTCGACGGCCAGGCCGATGACGGCGGCGGCGGTGGCCAGCCGGTGGTCCTCGTAGGTGTGGAAGACGCCGCCGTGCAGGGGGCGCGGGCGGATGCGCAGCCCGTCGGCGGTCTCGGTGACGTCGCCGCCGAGCTCGTTGATCTCCTTGGCCAGGGCGGCCAGCCGGTCCGTCTCGTGCAGCCGCAGGTGCGCGATGCCGTGCAGGACGGACTCGGAGTCGGCGAGCGCGGCGACCGCGGCGATCACCGGGGTGAGCTCCCCGACCTCGTGCAGGTCGGCGTCGATGCCGGTGATGCGGCCCGTGCCGGTGAAGGTCAGGCCCTCCTCGGTCAGCTCGCAGGAGCCGCCCATGGCGGTGAAGATGTCGCGCAGCGCGTCGCCCGGCTGGGTGGTGTGCTCGGGCCAGTCGGGGATGGTGACCCGGCCGCCGGTGACCAGGGCGGCCGCCAGGAACGGTGCCGCGTTCGACAGGTCGGGCTCCACCACGATGTCCCGGCCGAGCAGGGCGCTGGGGGAGACCCGCCAGACGTTCGGCTCGCCGCCGGACTCCGGGGTGTCGACCTGGGCGCCGGCCATCCGCAGCATGTCCACGGTCATCCGGATGTGCGGCATCGACGGCAGCACGGCGCCGGTGTGCCGGACCTCGACGCCCTGGTTGAAGCGCGGGCCCGAGAGCAGCAGCGCGCTGACGAACTGGGAGGACGAGGACGCGTCGATCTCGACCGTCCCGCCGTCCAGGGCGCCGCCGCCGTGCACGGTCAGGGGGAGCGCGCCGCGCTCGTTGTCGTCTATGCGGGCGCCCAGGGCGCGCAGCGCGTCGATCACGCCGTGCAGGGGGCGCTCGTAGCTGCGCGGGTCGCCGTCGAAGCGGATGGGGCCGTCGGCGAGGGTGGCCACGGGCGGCAGGAAGCGCATGACCGTGCCGGCGTTGCCGACGTCGACGGTGGCCGGGCCGTGCAGCCGGGCGGGGATGACGCGCCAGGCCTCACCGGCGCCGGCGACGCTCGCGGTGGAGCCGGCGTCACTGGAGGAGGAGACCGTCTCCTCGATGCCGACGCCGAGGGAGCGCAGCGCCTCGGCCATCAGCAGGGTGTCGCGGGAGCGGAGCGGGCGGCGCACCCAGCCGGGCTCGGCGGCCAGGGCGGCCAGCACGAGCGCGCGGTTGGTGACGGATTTCGAACCGGGCACGGTGACGGTCGCGTCGACGGCCCCAGTCGCGAGGGGGGCAGGCCAAAGGTCGGTGTGCACGGGGCTCTCGGTCATGTCTTTACCTTAGTGGCTCTTACCGGGTCACAGCCCGAGCAGCCAGCGGCCCCCTCCGGTCAGGGCGCACAGCGAGATGACGTGGAAGAAGCCCAGCCAGACCACGGCGGGGACGTTGGTGAGCCGGGCCAGCTGATCGGCGTCGGAGTCCGGGGCCCCGCCGTGGCGGCGCTTGCCCTGGAGCTCGAAGGCCGGCCGGACGCCGCCCAGCAGCAGGAACCAGACGACTCCGTACGCGAAAAGCGCCTGGACAGCCGGGCCGGCCAGCCAGGAGACGAGGACGAACGCGGCGCCGCTGACCACCACGGTCAGCATGCCGAAGGCGTTGCGGACCATGACCAGCAGGGCGGCGAGCAGGGCGGTGGCGCCCCACAGCAGGGCCGTGATGTGCCCGGCCGCCAGCAGCCAGGCCCCCGCCAGGCCGAGCAGCGAAGCGGCCGGATAGCCCGCCAGGGCGGTCAGGATCATGCCGATTCCGGCCGGTTTTCCTCGCGAGACGGTCAGACCGGAGGTGTCGGAGTGCAGCCGGATGCCCTCCAGGCGGCGGCCGCTGAGCAGGGCCACGAGCCCGTGGCCGCCCTCGTGGGCGATGGTGATCGCGTTGCGGGTGATCAGCCACAGGCCGCGCGGGGCCACCGCCGCCAGCGCGACGACCCCGGTGACGATCACCAGCCAGGTCGCGGGGTCGGGCTGGGTCGCGACCACGCGGTCCCACAGGTCGGTCGCGTTGGTGCTGTCCATTTGTGCGCGGCTCCTCGGAGGTCCGTGGCAGGGTGACGATATGTGTGGTCGATACGCGGCGAGCCGCAGCCCCGAGGATCTCGTGGAGCTGTTCGGGGTCGAGACATGGGAACCGGCGGAGACGCTCGCCCCGGACTGGAACGTGGCGCCGACGAAGAGCGTGTACGCCGTGCTCGAACGTCCTCTGAAAGACGCCGCCGATCGGCGTCCGGTTCGCCAGCTGCGCGCGCTGCGCTGGGGATTGGTCCCGTCATGGGCGAAATCTCCCGAGGGTGCGGCGAAGATGATCAACGCGCGGGCGGAGACGGTCCACGAGAAGCCGTCCTTTCGGCAGGCGTTCGAGTCACGGCGCTGCCTGATACCGGCCGACGGCTACTTCGAGTGGGTCACCGGGGCGGCGGAGCGGGAGCTGGAGGAGCGGGGCCGGAAGAAGCGCTCCCGGAAACAGCCGTATTTCGTGACGCCCGTCGACGGTTCCGTCCTGGCGATGGCCGGGCTGTACGAGTTCTGGCGCGATCCGGCGCTGCCGGGGGATCACCCGCGGGCGTGGTGGGTGACGTGCTCGGTGATTACTACGGAGGCGTCGCCCGAGCCGTTCGCCTCCGGCGGGGGGTCCGGGGGCGGCGAGCCCGAGCCCGAGTCCGAGCCCGAGGCGGGGCCGGGGTCTTTGGCGGAGATTCATCCGAGGATGCCGGTGGTGCTGCCGCCGGAGCGGTGGAGTGCGTGGCTGGATCCGGCGCGCAGGTCGGCGGAGGAGCTGCTGGGGTTGCTGGACGTGCCGGCCTCGGGGGTGCGGGCTTATCCGGTGGGGACGGCGGTCAGTGACGTGCGGAATAACGGGCCGGAGCTGGTGGTGGAACTGGCGGCGCCGGAGGAGGCGACGCTGTTCTGAGGGGGTGGGGGGGTGTTCCCCTGACCCGCCCCTTCCCGAAACCGGGGGCAGGCCCCCGGGCCCCCTTTGCCCTCAAGCGCCGGGCGGGCTGGGTGGGGTGTCGGCCGGGGGGAGTCCGCGGGTCCCTGCTGCCCTCAAGCGTCGGGCGGGCTGAGTGGGTGCGCCGGCCGGGTGAGCCCGCGGGTCCCCGTCGCTCTCAAACGCCGAGCGGGCTCAATCAGGCTGTGTGGGCAGGCGCCCGGCCCGGCAGCGACCGGCCCGGCAGGCCCCGGGCCCCCATTCGCCCCCCCGGCGCGGGCCCGCGCCGCCCCCCGTCGGGCGGGGCGTCGCCCTCCCCGGGCGGGGCGTCGGCCCCCCGACGGGCCGTCGGCCACCCCCGGACAAGGGCGTCCGCCTCCCCCGGACAAGGGCGTCGGCCACCCCCCAGACGGGGCTCCGGCCCTCCGAACAGGGCGTCGGCCACCCTCCCCCGGACGGGGCTCCGGCAAAATGGGGCCGTGATCGACACTCTCCCCACCCCCGTCGGCGACGCCCGTCTTCACTGGTATTCCGCCTCCGCGCCCCGGCTCGTGCTCGCGCTCGGGCATGGGGCCGGTGGGGGTGTCGAGGCCCGTGATCTGCTGGCGCTCGCCGGTGCCCTGCCGTCGCGCGGTGTCACGGTCGCCCTCGTCGAGCAGCCCTGGCGGGTCGCGGGCAAGAAGGTCGCCCCCGCGCCCAGGACGCTGGACGCCGCCTGGGCCGCCCTGTGGCCCGCGCTCGCCGCGGCCGGGCCGCCCGTCGTCGCCGGCGGGCGCAGCGCGGGAGCCCGGGTCGCCTGCCGGACCGGGCGCGAGCTGGGCGCCGTCGGCGTCCTCGCCCTGAGTTTTCCGCTGCACCCGCCCGGCAAGCCGGAGAAGTCCCGGGCGGACGAGCTCACCGGCGCGGGCCTGCCGACCCTCGTCGTCCAGGGCGCGAAGGACCCCTTCGGGCGGCCGGAGGAGTTCCCGCCGGGCATCCGCCCGGTGTCCGTGCCGGACGCCGACCACGGCTTCGCGGTGCCCAAACGTGCCCCCGCCGGCCAGGAGGGGGCGCTGACGGTGATCACCGAAGCCGTCGCCGACTGGCTCACGGCGCTCCCCGTCTGACCCGTTCGGCCGGAGACCGCGTGGAGTTCCCCGCACCGGGAATGCGACACCGGGCGTCACTGTTGTGCAAGTCGTCATTGAGTACTGGTAAGGCACTGGCACGACAGAGGAATGGGAGCTCGCCGCATGGGTTCGACCGCATGCCTGTCCCGCCCGCAGACGGCCGACGTGGAGTGGTCGGCACTGCATGTGGCGCAGCCCGCCCCTGCTGGAGCGGCGGACGGGCGGGATCGTCGTCTATTCTCCGATTCGAGCGGTTCCGCGTCGGGTTCCGCCACGGTGTTGGAGGAGGTGGGTCCGGTCACTGGGACCGACGAGGGGACCGATGACGGCACCACCCGTGCCGAGAGTGCCGCCGAGCGCAACGCCCGCTTCGAGCGGGACGCGCTCACCTTCCTCGACCAGATGTACTCGGCCGCCCTCCGCATGACGCGCAACCCCGCCGACGCGGAGGACCTGGTGCAGGAGACGTACGCCAAGGCGTACGCGTCGTTCCACCAGTTCCGTGACGGTACGAATCTCAAGGCGTGGCTGTACCGCATCCTGACCAACACGTTCATCAACTCCTACCGCAAGAAGCAGCGCGAGCCGCTGCGCAGCGCGTCGGAGGAGATCGAGGACTGGCAGCTGGCCCGCGCCGAGTCGCACATGTCGACCGGTCTGCGCTCCGCCGAGTCCCAGGCTCTGGACCACCTGCCCGACTCCGATGTCAAGGAGGCCCTTCAGGCCATCCCCGAGGAATTCCGCATAGCGGTGTACCTCGCGGACGTCGAGGGCTTTGCGTACAAGGAGATCGCGGACATCATGGGTACGCCCATCGGCACGGTCATGTCCCGGCTGCACCGGGGCCGCCGCCAGCTGCGCGGCATGCTGGAGGACTATGCCCGCGATCGCGGTCTGGTCCCGGCCGGCACCGCCCCGGCGCCGAATGGTTCCGACGAGTCGCACAATCGGAAAGGCTCGGACTCATGAGCTGCGGAGAGCCGCACGAGACGGACTGCTCTGAAGTCCTCGATCATCTCTACGAATTCCTCGATCACGAGATGCCCGACGGTGACTGCGCCAAGTTCGAGGTGCACATCGACGAGTGCAACCCCTGCCTGGAGAAGTACGGCCTGGAGCAGGCGGTGAAGAAGCTTGTCAAGCGCTGCTGCGGCCACGACGACGTTCCCGCCGACCTCCGGTCCAAGGTCATGGGCCGGATCGAGCTGATCCGTGCCGGGCAGGCGGTGCCCGAGCAGGACGTCGTGGCCGAGGCGCGGGCGGCCGAGGCCGCCGGTGCCGCGGAGGCCGCACGCACGGTCCCCCAGGACTGACGAGGCGCCCGGCGCGAGCGCCGAGGCCCTGGCGACACCGGAGAACCGGAGCCCCCGGCCCCCCCGGTCCGCCGGTTTTCCGGCGGGAAACACCCTCCCCCGGGAACATCACCCGAAGGTGTGCAACCGCTCGGTAGCAGCGGGGTAATACCCCCATGCGCCGTTCCCCGGGCTTTTCCGGAGCCTATTCTCCCCTTCCTGACGGCAAGCTTGCCGCGACCCGACGGGACGGGAAGGACGCGCGATGGGGGCACTTCCGACGGCGGGGCGTGCCTGCGTCGCCTTCGCCGTACTCGCCGCGGCGGTGTGCGCCGCTCCCGCCGCCCGGCCCGGCGCGGCCGTCCCGTGGGCCGCGGCCGGCCTGCTCGCCGCGGTCTGCGCCGTCTGTGAGCGGCTGCCCCGCCGCACCCTGACCCTCCCCGTGCTGCTCGCCGGGGCGTTCCTGCTGCCACCGGCCGCCGCCGGGCTCGTCGCCGTGCCGGGCGCGCTCGCCGGCCGGGTGGGCAAGCGCCCGGCGGGGGCCCGGCGGGTGTGGCACGCGGCCCGGCTCGCGCTCGCCGCCTCCACCGCCTCGTACGTCTTCGCGCTCGGCACCGGCCCGTCCCCGGGCGTGCCCGGCTGCCCCGGGGCCCTGCCCGCGGCGCTGGCCGCGGCCCTCGCCTTCTCGCTCGTGGCCGCCGCCCTCGACGGCGCCATCCGGGTCGCCGCCGAGGGCCGATCCCCGCGCGCGGCCTGGGGCGGCCTGCTGCCGGCCGCCCTGCTGCCGGCCCTGGTGTACGGGCCGACGGGGCTGATGACGGCGGTGCTGTGGCGCAGCGCCTACGGGCCCGTCGCCGCGCTGCTCGTCCTGCTGCCGATGTCGGTCTCCTCCTGGTTCCTGGACCGCTACGAGCGCGAGCGCGCCGCCCACCAGGCGACGATCCGGGCGCTGGTGCAGGCCGTCGACCTCAAGGACCGCTACACGCGCGGCCACAGCGAGCGCGTGGGGCGCGCCTCGGTGCTGATCGCCCGGGAGCTGGGCATGGCCGGCGAGCGGCTCGAAGCCCTGCGCTTCGCCGGCATCCTCCACGACGTCGGCAAACTCGGCATCCCCACCCGGCTGTTGCGCAAGGACGGCCCGCTGACGCCCGAGGAGCGGCGGGTCATCGAGCTCCACCCCGAGTACGGGCACGAGATGGTGCGGGGCATCGGCTTCCTGGACGAGGCCCGGGCGGCGATCCTGCACCACCACGAGCGGCTGGACGGCAGCGGCTACCCCTACGGCCTGAAGGGTCATCAGATTCCGCAGTTCGCCCGGATCGTGGCCGTCGCCGACGCGTTCGACGCCATGACCTCCACCCGCAGTTACAGCCGCGCCCGGCCCGTGCCCGCCGCCGTCGCGGAGCTCCACCGGTGCTCCGGCACCCAGTTCGACCCCCGGATGGTGGAGGCGCTGGCGGACGCGCTCGACCGCCACGGCTGGCACCCCGTGGTCACCTCGGACGGCTCGTCGCTCACGGAATGCATAATTCTGCCCAGCGGAAACGTCCCTCCTGCCCGGAATTCGGTCACCGGATCGACTCGTCACGGGGGTGAGGGATGAGCGCACGCCCGAACGGCGCAGGCGCCGTCCGCTGTGTGCACGCCACCGCGGCGGCCGTCGCCGTGGCCGGATTCGCCTGGACCGCCCGGCACGGCGTCGCCCAGCCGCAAGTGGCCCTCGCCTTCGGCGCATTGATCGCCCTCGGCGAGGCGGTCCGGGGGCGCGCGGGCGCCGGGGGCCGGGAGACCGCGCCCGTCGGCGCCGCCGGGGCGCTCGCCTACGCCCTGCTCGGCGAGGTCGGCGGCGCGCCCGCCACCCACGGCACGCCCCAGGTGGTCGCCGTCGTCCTGGCCGCGACGCTCGCCGGCGCACTCGGCCGTCCGCCCGCGCGCGACCACCTGGCGCGCCGCCTGCTCACCACCGCCTTCGCCGCCACCTGCTTCCAGCCCCTGCACAACGCCGGCACGCTCGACCACTGGCCCGCCCGCGGCCCGTACTACGCGCCGTGCCTGCTGCTCCTCCTGGCGCTGACGGCCCTGTGCGACGCCGTGCTCGCCGCCGTCCTCGCCCGGGGGCGCGAGGGCGGCTCCTACGGAACGGCGCTCCGGGACGAGCTGCGGGCCCTGCCCGGCATCGGCACGGCGATCTGCGCGACCGGCGTCGTCATGGCGCTCGCCGTGGCCGTCGCCGGCCTCTGGGCGCTGCCGGTGTTCTGCCTGCCGCTGCTGCTCACCCAGCTGTCCTTCCGCCGCTACACGGCCGTCCGGGCCACCTGCCACCAGACCGTCGCCTCGCTCGCCCGCTCCACGGAGATCGCGGGGCACACCCCCGCCGGGCACGCCCGCCGGGTCGCCGCCCTGAGCCGGGCCACCGGCCGTGAGCTGGGCCTGGCCGAGGCGGACCTCACCGTTCTGGAGTACGCGGCCCTCATGCACGACATCGGCCAGCTCTCGCTCCTGGACCCCGTGCCCGCCGGGGCGACGGAGCCGCTGCCGCCCGCCGAGCGGCGCCGCATCGCCCAGCTGGGCGGGGCGGTCGTGCGGCAGACCGGCGTGCACAGCGATGTCGCGGTCGTCGTGGAACGCCAGGCGGATCCCTACCGTGACCAGCCGCTCACGGCGCGCATCGTGCGGACCGTCAATGCCTTCGACGACCTGACCGGTGACATCGGGTGCGGGCCCCTGCGCGCCCTGGAGCGGCTGCGCCTGGCCACGGCGCGTGATCACGACCCCCGGGTCGTGGAAGCCCTGGCCAGGGTCCTGGCCCGCGGTGCCCCCGCTCCCACGGGCCGGTGAGCCGCCCGCGGGGGCCCGGCGGGTACGGGGCCGGCGGGCTGAACCCACGGGTAATGAGCGGGCGTCCAAAGGGGCATGGTTGGATGCGAAGAGAAGAGAAAAAGCGGCTCCACGGGGAGAACGCGGACTACGGGGGGTGTCAGGCGCGCCGCCGTCGGCAAGGAGGTCTGGTGGGCGCAGCTTCCCGGAGCAAGTGAGATGTGGCAGGTTGTCGTCAGGGAGGACGGCGGCCGTCACCTGGGTCATCGGGCGTGGTCGCACGCAGAAACCGGCAGGCGGGAATCGTGAGGATCTTCGGCAAGGTACGGCATCGGCCTTCCGCCTCGTGGCGGCAGGCCACCGACCGCGCTTTCACTTTGATCGGCGACGGCCGGTACGAGGACGCGGGCGCGCTGCTGACCCGCGCCGCCGACATGGAGCCCTGGCTGTCCGAGTCGTGGTTCAACCTCGCCCTGCTCCACAAGTTCCGGCACGACTGGGAGCAGGCCCGCGCCGCCGGGCTGCGGGCCGTGGCGCTGCTGGACCGCGAGACGGGCGCCCCCGACTGGTGGAACGTGGGCATCGCCGCCACCGCCCTGCAGGACTGGCCGCTGGCCCGCCGCGCCTGGCAGGCGTACGGGCTGCGGGTCCCGGGCGAGGGCACCCCGGCCGGTGAGCCGGTCGGCATGGAGCTGGGCAGTGCGGCCGTGCGCCTCTCCCCGGAGGGCGAGGCGGAGGTCGTGTGGGGCCGCCGGCTGGACCCGGCCCGGATGGAGGTCCTATCCATCCCGCTGCCGTCCTCCGGGCGCCGCTGGGGCGAGGTCGTCCTGCACGACGGCGTCCCGCACGGCGAGCGGGTCACCGCCGCCGGGCCCTCCTACCCCGTCTTCGACGAGATCGAGCTGTGGGCGCCCTCGCCGGTGCCGACCTGGGTCGTCCTCCTGGAGGCCGCCACCGAGACCGACCGGGACGCCCTGGAGCGGCTCGCCGCCGACGCGGGCTTCGCCGCCGAGGACTGGTCCTCGTCCGTGCGGCTGCTGTGCCGCACGTGCTCCGAGAGCCGGATGCCCAGCGACGAGGGCGACGGCGAGCACCTGGACCCCCACGACCACAGCGAGCCGGGCCACCCGGGCCCCCTCGGCCACCGCACGGCCGGTTCCGGCTCCCTGTGGGTGCCCGAGCGCGAGTGCGGCATCGCCGCGCCGCCCGGCCTCGTCAGGGGCCTGCTGGACGGCTGGGTGGCGGACAGCCCCGATACGCGCGAGTGGCGGGATCTCGAGGAAGTCTGCTGACGGCGACGGGTGCCCCTTACCCTGTATAGGCACCGTTTTTGGGTTTGGGTTTTGAGAGAGGCATAACGGCGGACATGGCGCAGCAAGAGACTGAGCAGCCGGTGAACAGCGAGTTCATCGTGGACACCGAGGACTGCGAGGCGCGCGAGCTCGCGCACCGCGAGCGCGGCACCTCCCGCCCGATCACGGTCGTCGGCAACCCCGTCCTGCACCGCGAGTGCAAGGACGTCACCGAGTTCGACGAGAAGCTCGCGCAGCTCATCGACGACATGTTCGCCAGCCAGAAGACCGCCGAGGGCGTGGGCCTGGCCGCGAACCAGATCGGTGTCGACCTGAAGGTCTTCGTCTACGACTGCCCCGACGACGAGGGCGTCCGCCACACCGGCGCGATCTGCAACCCCGTCCTGGACGAGCTCCCCGCCGGCCGGCGGGTCCTGGACGACTCCAACGAGGGCTGCCTGTCGGTCCCGACCGCCTACGCGGCCCTCGCCCGCCCCGACTACGCCGTGGTGCGCGGCCAGAACGCCAAGGGCGAGCCCATCGCGATCGAGGGCACCGGCTACTTCGCCCGCTGCCTCCAGCACGAGACCGACCACCTCTACGGCCGGCTCTACATCGACCGCCTCTCCAAGCGCGACCGCAAGGACGCGCTGAAGCAGATGGCGGAGGGCACCCCCCGCTACCCGATCGTCGAGAACGGCTGACCTCAGCCGCCGCGGGCTCCCCGGTGGAGGTCGACGTCGAGCCCGCCGACGCGACCG
>NZ_JBEYZW010000062.1:0-42831 GCF_040646215.1 Streptomyces sp. NPDC046215
GCCCGGTAACATTCCGAACCCGGAAGCTAAGCCTTTCAGCGCCGATGGTACTGCATGGGGGACCGTGTGGGAGAGTAGGACGCCGCCGAACAATTATTCAAAAAGCTCCGGTATCTGAACTTAGGTTCAGATACCGGAGCTTTTTTGTTTTCACGATGAACTGCACTGCGTCACTCTCCGTTAACGTTGCGCCGTCACCCTCCCCGTATGGGGACAGAGGAGATGCTGACAGCAGCGGGTATCGGCGCGGGCGACGAAGTCATCGTGCCCTCCTACGCCACGGCCGACGCCGCCGAAGCCGTCCGCCGGGCCGGCGCGCGGCCCGTGTTCGCCGACATCGACCCGTGGAGCCTCTGCCTCGACGCGGCCTCCGTGGCCGCGACCGTGTCCTTGCGCACCGCCGCCGTGCTGCCCGTCCACCTCTTCGGGCGCAGGGCCGACCTCCCCGCACTGCGCGCCGTGGCCGACAAGCGCGGACTCCTCGTCATCGAATACGAGCCCCTGGAGTCGGCCCACGAGGGCACCAGGCGCCGCCAAGAGGCCGCGGCCTACCTCAACGCGCGGCTCACCGGCCTGCTGACCCCCGCCGTCACACCGGGCACCGAGCACACCTACCGCTCGTACGTCGTGCGGGTACCCGGCAACGGGCGGCCCGACCGCGACGCCTTCGCCCGCGCCCTGCGGGCCCGCCGCGTACGGTGCCACGTACCCGTACAGACGCCCGTCCACCGCACGCCGGCCTTCCGGCGGGAGCTCTGGCTCGCCGAGACCGAACGGGCCGCCGACCAGTGCCTGGCCCTGCCCGTGGACGCGGGAACCCCCGAACGCGAACTGCACCGCATCGTCTCGGCGTGCAACGCGCTCGGCGGTCTGCTGAAGGTGCCGGCCTGAACCTCCCGCATGGTCAAAAGGACGTGCGAACGTCGGGTATGCTTTATCTCGTTGCTGGCCCCAATAGCTCAGTCGGCAGAGCGTCTCCATGGTAAGGAGAAGGTCTACGGTTCGATTCCGTATTGGGGCTCCACGAAGAAAGGCCCCCGCCTGACGGCGGGGGCCTTTCTCGTATCCGGACACTTCCCCGGCCCCGCTCACGCCTCCTGACGCTCGGGCACGCGCATCGCCAGAATGGCCATGTCGTCGGACGCGGGCTCCGCGGCGAACCGCTCGACGGCGCGGAGAATACGGGCGGCCACCGCACCGGCCGTCAGACCCGTACAGGTCGTCAGAACATCGCTCAGACCGTCGTCCCCGAGCATGCGGGACCCCTCCCGGCGCTCCGTGACACCGTCCGTCACACACAGCAGGACGTCGCCCGGCTCGAGGGTGACCGTCTGCTCGTACAGCTCCAGATCCTCCATGACGCCCAGCAGCGGCTGCGGATCCGCCGCCGCCTCGACGCTGCCGTCCGGCCGCAGCCGCAACGGCAGCGGGTGACCCGCGCAGACCACCTTCAGGACCGCGCTGCCGTCCTCCTGCGGCCACAGCTCGCCGTACAGGAGCGTCAGGAAGCGGCTGCGGGCCCCCTCGTCGAGAATGGCGGCATTGAGCCGCTCCAGGACCGCGGGACCGCCGTACCCCTCACGTGCGAGGAGACGCAGGGCATGCCGAGCGAGACCCGTCACCGCCGCCGCCTCCGGGCCCGTGCCGCAGACATCGCCGATGGCGAACCCGTACGCGCCGTCGCGGATCGGGAAGAGGTCGTAGAAATCACCGCCGACCTCGTTCCCCTCGCCCGCCGCCCGGTAGATGACGTCGACCTCGACGCCGGGGACGGTCGGCAGCTCCGGGGGCAGCAGGCTCCGCTGCAGGGACTGGCTGATGGCCGTGCGCTCGCTGTACAGACGGGCGTTGTCCAGGGCGAGCGCGGCCCGGCGGGAGAGATCCTCGGCCAGTTCCAGGATCTCCTGGCGGAAGTGGTCGTCCGTCGGCTTGCCGAGCGTCAGCATGCCGATGACGCGGTTGCGGGCCACCAGCGGCAGCACGACCGTCTCCCCGCCCACCGCCCCCGCCGTGGCCAGCGACGTCCCCGGGCCCACCGCGTGGTGGGTGCCCTCCGCGAGACCGAGACTGCGCAGCGAACTGCGGAGCGCCGCCGCGTGCGCCGCCTCCGCGGGCGCGGTCCAGACCCGTGCGCCGGGAGTGAGCACCGGCTCCGGCGGGGCCAGCCTGCCCAGCAGGGTCTTCACCCCGTCGATACGGTCCTCGTCCTCGTGCAGAACATACGACAGCTCGGGGTCGGACGCCGGATCCGCGACGGTGTACACAGCACACCAGGTGGCCAGGGTGGGGACCGTCATCTGGGCCATGAGGGCCAGCGTCTGGTCCCGGTCCAGGGTCCCGGCCAGCAGATCGGACGCCTCGACGAGGAAGGACAGCGAACCGCGGCGCAGCCGCTCGAGTTCGTTGAGGCGGGCCCGCTCCACGGCGAGAGCGATGCGGTCGGCGGCGAACTGGAGGCGCAGGGCCTCCTCGTTGCTGTACCGGCCGGCGGCCTCGGCGGCCACGCCCAGCGAGCCCGTCAGCCGGCCCTCCACCTTCAGGGGGACCGTGACGACCGAGCGCATGCCGGTGTCGGCCAGCAGGGGCACGGCGCCGGGAATCACGGCCAGGTCCTCGTGGACCGCGGGCATCCGGGCCGAGCCGTAACGGCCCGTGCCGGCCTCGACGGGGACCCGGGCGAATCGCTGGCGCGCGGACGGCAGGCCCGTCGACGCGCGGACCTCCAGCTCCGTCTCGTCGTCGGTTGCCAGCAGCAGATAGGCGGCGTCCCCGTCGAGCATGTCACGCGCCCGCTCGACCGTGCGCTGCAGCAAGCCGTCCAGATCGTCGGGGGCGGGCGAGCCGATGAAGACCTCGAACGGGTCGGTGGCGGTGCCCCGCTCGCCGCCGCCGTCCGTGACCGGGGAGCGCTGGAGGCTCTGGAGCACGGCGCGCTCGTCCTCGCGGACGAGCAGACAGACGGTGGAGGGAGCCCCGTCGGTGTCACGGACGCGCAGGTGCGAGGCGTAGACCGGGATGATGCGGCCGTCCGCTCCCCTTATGCCGTACGAGCCTTCCCAGCGGGAGAGCCGGAGCGCCTCCGCGATGCCCGTGGACGTGCCGGGGGTGTGCGGCCAGGCGGCGAAGTCGGCCAGGGGCTTGCCGGTGACCTGCTCCAGAGAGAAACCGAACATGGATTCGGCGTCATCATTCCAGGCGGTGATTCCCCCGGTGCGTTCGATCTGGATGACGGCGACCCGGACGCGGGCGTCCGCGACGGGCAGCGCCTCGGCGGGGAGGGCGGGACCGGCGGAGCGGGTGCCCGCGGGGCGGTCGGGCAGGTCGAGCTGGAACCAGACCTGCTTGTGGCTGGAGCTGTACTCGACGCCCCAGCGGCTGGCCAGGGCGGCACAGAGCAGCAGGCCGCGGCCGCCTTCCCGGTCGACGCCGCCGAGGCGGCGGGCGGTGCCCTGGAGGGGCAGCTCGCGGTCGGGGTAGCGGTCGGCGACCTCGACCCGGACCCCGTCGACGGTCCGCATGCACAGGACATCGGCGGCGGTGCCGGCGTGGACGACGGCGTTGGTGACGAGCTCGCTGGTCAGGACCACCGCGTCATCGATGATGTCGGGAAACCCCCACCCCTGGAGCGTGTCCCGTACGAAGGCCCGGGCGGAGGCTACCGAGCGTCCGACCGGCTCGAAGGTGGCGGCAGCCCGCGCGGTGATCACAGGTCTCCTCGTGTAGGTCTCGGCGATCTGCTCACCCATGTCGCAGCGCCCCTCCGTTGCCCCGGCCGGATGCCAGGTTACTTACCTTCACAGCACGGGCGGAGGCCGGTGCGTGCTGATTCCACCTTGGGAGTGCCCGCGGACCGTGTGCGATGCTGCCGAACTGTTATGGCCTGGTTGGGCCGGGGTGAAACACTGGGAAAGATTGCAGTGGAAGCCCGACGACGATGATCGACCCAGCGGGAGGGACACGGTGGAGTCTGGCGCAGCGGCGCGGGGCGTGAGCACGCGCGCGAAGGGCGGACGGTCCCGGGCCAATGGGACGACGGAAGTGGACACGGCGGCCCTGAACCGGCTGCTGTCGGCGCTCGCCGCGATGCGGGACGGGAACTTCCGTAAGCGGCTGACGGTGTCGGGCGACGGTGCGATGGCCGAGATCGCGGCC
Source organism: Streptomyces sp. NPDC046215 (assembly GCF_040646215.1). Classification (NCBI taxonomy): domain Bacteria; kingdom Bacillati; phylum Actinomycetota; class Actinomycetes; order Kitasatosporales; family Streptomycetaceae; genus Streptomyces; species Streptomyces sp. NPDC046215. Next base: position 4,153 of record NZ_JBEYZW010000062.1, read on the forward strand.
GTCTTCAACGAGGTCGCCGACCGCAACCTGCAGCTGACCGGCGAGCTGGCGCGGGTGCGCCGGGTGGTCGGACGTGAGGGAAAGCTCACGGAACGGCTGGAGGTGGGGGCCTGCGAGGGCGCCTGGGCGGCGGCCATCGACGCGTCGAACGCCCTGGTGGACGACCTGGTGCGGCCCGTGTCCGAGGTGGGCCGGGTGCTGTCCGCCGTGGCGGAGGGCGATCTCGAACAGCGGATGGACCTGCGCTCGCAGGGCGCGGACGGGGCGGCGCACCCGCTGCGGGGCGAGTTCCTCAAGGTCGGGCGCACGGTCAACGGGCTCGTCGACCAGCTGTCGGCGTTCACCGACGAGGTGACGCGCGTCGCCAGCGAGGTCGGGACCGAGGGCAAGCTGGGCGGGCAGGCCCGGGTGCGTGGAATGTCCGGCTCATGGAAGGACCTCACGGATTCCGTCAACACGATGGCGTCCCGGCTCACCGCCCAGGTGCGTGACATTGCTCTCGTGACGACGGCCGTCGCGAAGGGCGATCTCTCCCGCAAGGTCACGGTCCATGTGGCCGGGGAGATGCTGGAGCTGAAGAACACCGTCAACACGATGGTCGACCAGCTCTCCTCCTTCGCCTCCGAGGTCACGCGAGTGGCCCGGGAAGTGGGGACCGAGGGCGAGCTCGGCGGCCAGGCGCAGGTGCCCGGGGTCGCGGGGGTCTGGAAGGACCTCACTGACTCGGTGAACCTGATGGCCGGCAACCTCACCGCCCAGGTGCGCGGCATCGCGCAGGTCACCACGGCGGTCGCCAACGGCGACCTGTCGCAGAAGGTGACGGTCAGCGCGCGCGGCGAGGTCGCGCAGCTGGCCGAGACGATCAACCAGATGACGGAGACCCTGCGGACCTTCGCCGACGAGGTCACGCGGGTGGCCAGCGAAGTCGGCGCCGAGGGTCTGCTGGGCGGCCAGGCGCAGGTCCCGGGCGCCGCGGGGACGTGGAAGGACCTCACCGACTCGGTGAACACCGCCTTCCGCAACGTCACCACGCAGGTGCGGGACATCGCCCAGGTGACGACGGCGGTCGCCAACGGCGACCTCGGCCAGAAGGTCACCGTCGACGTGTCCGGCGAAATGCTGGAGCTGAAGAACACCGTCAACACCATGGTCGACCAGCTCTCCGCCTTCGGTGCCGAGGTGACGCGGGTGGCGCGGGAGATCGGTGTCGAGGGTGAGCTGGGCGGCCAGGCGGCCGTGCCGGGCGCCGCGGGGACGTGGAAGGACCTCACCGACTCGGTGAACACCGCCTTCCGCAACCTCACCGGCCAGGTCCGCAACATCGCGCAGGTCACCACGGCGGTCGCCAACGGCGACCTGTCGCAGAAGGTCACCGTCGACGTGTCCGGCGAGATGCTGCAGCTGAAGAACACCGTCAACACCATGGTGGATCAGCTGTCCTCGTTCGCCGACCAGGTCACGCGGATGGCGCGCGACGTGGGCACGGAGGGCCGGCTGGGCGGCCAGGCCCGGGTGGACGGGGTCAGCGGCACCTGGAAGGAGCTGACCGACTCGGTCAACTTCATGGCCGGCAACCTCACCTCGCAGGTTCGCCAGATCGCCCAGGTGACGACGGCGGTGGCGCGCGGTGATCTGTCGCAGAAGATCGATGTGGATGCCCGGGGCGAGATCCTGGAGCTGAAGAACACCATCAACACGATGGTCGACCAGCTCTCGGCCTTCGCTGACCAGGTCACCCGCGTCGCCCGCGAGGTGGGCACCGACGGGCGGCTGGGCGGCCAGGCACAGGTGCCCGGCGTGGCCGGTGTCTGGCGCGACCTGACCGACTCCGTGAACGGCATGGCGGGGAACCTGACCGCGCAGGTCCGCAACATCGCCCAGGTCGCCACCGCGGTGGCGCGCGGTGATCTGTCGCAGAAGATCGATGTGGATGCCCGGGGCGAGATCCTGGAGCTGAAGAACACCCTCAACACGATGGTGGATCAGCTGTCCTCGTTCGCCGACCAGGTCACGCGGGTCGCCCGCGAGGTCGGCACCGAGGGCATCCTGGGCGGTCAGGCGGAGGTGCAGGGTGTCTCCGGCACCTGGAAGGACCTCACCCAGTCCGTCAACTTCATGGCCAACAACCTGACTTCGCAGGTCCGCAACATCGCCGAGGTGACGACGGCGGTCGCCAAGGGCGACCTGTCGAAGAAGATCACCGTCGACGCCAAGGGCGAGATCCTCGAGCTCGTCACCACCGTGAACACCATGGTGGACCAGCTGTCCGACTTCGCCGAGCAGGTGAACCGGGTCGCCCGCGACGTGGGAACCGAGGGCCAGCTGGGCGGTCAGGCACGGGTGCGGGACGTCACCGGCATCTGGAAGGACCTCAGCGACAACGTCAACCTGATGGCCAACAACCTGACCAGCCAGGTCCGCAACATCTCGCAGGTCGCGAGCGCGGTCGCCAACGGCGACCTCACCAAGAAGGTGACCGTCGAGGCGCGCGGCGAGGTCGCGCAGCTCGCCGACACCGTCAACACCATGGTGACGACCTTGTCGTCCTTCGCCGACGAGGTCACGCGCGTGGCCCGCGAGGTGGGTACCGACGGCATCCTCGGCGGGCAGGCCAGGGTTCTGGGCGTGAGCGGCACCTGGAAGGACCTCACCGAGTCGGTCAACTCGATGGCGTCCAACCTCACCGGCCAGGTCCGCAACATCGCGATGGTGACCACCGCCATCGCCCAGGGCGACCTCACCAAGAAGATCGACATCGATGCGCGCGGCGAGATCCTCCAGCTGAAGACCACCATCAACACGATGGTCGACCAGCTGTCCTCGTTCGCCGACCAGGTGACCCGCGTGGCCCGCGAGGTGGGCACCGAGGGCCAGCTGGGCGGGCAGGCGCGGGTGCGCGACGTGGACGGCACCTGGCGCGACCTCACCGAGTCGGTCAACGAGATGGCCGGCAACCTGACCCGTCAGGTCCGGGCCATCGCCGAGGTCGCCACGGCCGTGACCCGCGGCGACCTCAACCTCAAGATCGACGTGGACGCGGCCGGCGAGATCCTGGAGCTCCAGGACAACATCAACACGATGATCGCCAACCTGCGGGAGACGACGCTCGCCAACAAGGAGCAGGACTGGCTCAAGGGCAACCTTGCCCGCATCTCCGGGCTGATGCAGGGCCGGCGGGATCTGGAGGACGTCGCCGGCCTGATCATGAGCGAGCTGACGCCGGTGGTCTCCGCGCAGCACGGCGCGTTCTTCCTGGCCATGCCCACGGCCGCCCAGGGCGCCGAGACCGACGACGACGCGTACGAGCTGCGCATGCTCGGCTCCTACGGCTACTCGATGGGCTCGATGCCCACGTCGTTCAGCCCGGGGGAGACCCTCATCGGCACGGCGGCCCAGGAGAAGCGCACGATCCTCGTGGAGAACGTGCCACCGGGCTATCTGAAGATCGCGTCCGGGCTCGGGGAGGCGCCCCCGGCCCATGTCATCGTGCTGCCGGTGCTCTTCGAGGGACAGATCCTCGGTGTGATCGAGCTGGCGTCGTTCCAGCCGTTCGCGCAGATCCAGAAGGACTTCCTCAACCAGATCGCCGAGATGATCGGCACGAGCGTCAACACCATCAGCGTCAACACCAAGACGGAGGTACTTCTCAAGCAGTCGCAGGAGCTCACCGAGCAACTGCGCGAGCGGTCCGCGGAGTTGGAGAACCGGCAGAAGGCACTGGAGATCTCCAACGCCGAGCTGGAGGAGAAGTCCGAGCGCCTCGCCCGGCAGAACCGCGACATCGAGGTCAAGAACACCGAGATCGAAGAGGCCCGGCAGGTGCTGGAGGAGCGCGCCGAGCAGCTCGCTGTCTCGATGCGCTACAAGTCCGAGTTCCTCGCGAACATGTCGCACGAGCTGCGCACCCCGCTCAACTCGCTGCTGATCCTGGCGAAGTTGCTCGCGGACAACGCCGAGGGCAATCTCTCGCCCAAGCAGGTCGAGTTCGCCGAGACGATCCACGGCGCGGGCTCCGACCTGCTCCAGCTGATCAACGACATCCTGGACCTGTCGAAGGTCGAGGCGGGCAAGATGGACGTCAGCCCGACGCGGATCGCCCTGGTCCAGCTCGTCGACTATGTGGAGGCCACCTTCCGGCCCCTGACGGCGGAGAAGGGACTCGACTTCTCCGTACGCGTCTCCCCGGAGCTCCCGGCGACGCTGCACACCGACGAGCAGCGGCTGCTCCAGGTCCTGCGCAACCTCCTGTCCAACGCGGTGAAGTTCACCGACACCGGCGCCGTCGAGCTGGTCATCCGCCCGGCCGGCGGCGATGTGCCGGACGGCATCCGGGAGCAGCTGCTGGAGGCCGGTTCGCTGCGCGACGCGGACGGCGACGTGATCGCCTTCTCGGTCACGGACACCGGCATCGGCATCGCGGCCAGCAAGATGAGGGTGATCTTCGAGGCCTTCAAGCAGGCCGACGGCACGACCAGCCGCAAGTACGGCGGCACCGGGCTCGGGCTGTCCATCAGCCGGGAGATCGCCCGGCTGCTCGGCGGCGAGATCGACGCGGCGAGCGAGCCCGGGCGGGGCTCCACCTTCACCCTGTACCTCCCGCTCAACGCCGGTGAGCTGCCGCCCCAGGGCTATCCGCAGCTCGCGCCCGGCGGCCACGGCGTCGCCGGGCCGGAGACGGCGGGCGGCGCGGGCCATGTCGAGCACGGTGGCGAGTACGCCTCCGAGGGGCGGGCGGCGGAGGTGCCGGCGCGCGGGGCCGCGGGGCTGTTCCTGCGCCGCCAGCGGGCCGCGCAGGCGGCGAGCCAGTGGCCGGCCCTGCCCGGCCCGGCCTTCGGCGCACCGGCCGCGGAGTCGTCGGCGCCGCAGGAGGGTACCTGGGCCGGCGAGCTCGCCGGTAACGGAGAGCAACCGTCTGCCAACGGATTCGGCACCGGTTTCAAGGGGGGCTTCCGCGGCGAGAAGGTGCTGATCGTCGACGACGACATCCGCAATGTCTTCGCGCTGACGAGCGTGCTGGAGCAGCACGGGCTCTCGGTGCTCTACGCGGAGAACGGCCGCGAGGGGATCGAGGTCCTGGAGCAGCACGACGACGTCGCGGTCGTCCTGATGGACATCATGATGCCGGAGATGGACGGCTACGCCACGACGGCCGCGATCCGCAGGATGCCGCAGTTCGCGGGGCTGCCCATCATCGCGCTCACGGCCAAGGCGATGAAGGGCGACCGGGAGAAGAGCATCGACGCCGGAGCGTCCGACTACGTCACCAAACCGGTCGACACGGATCAGCTCCTGACGTTGATGGAGCAGTGGATGCGCGCCGAGTGATGGATGACCGGAAGGTTCCTGACCATCTGTTGACTGACTGTGGCCGGAGACGTGTGGGAGCGCGGGATTCGGGGAACCTTCTGGTCTCCCACTACGTTTCTGCTACGTGCACAGTGACATCGCGGTGACAGGGTGTGGCGACCGGCAGGGTGCGGCTACCATGACCGGCACAAGGACGGGCGGCGCAAGGGAGTCGTCCCCTGGGGCGGCGCCCGGTGCCTCCCCCGGCTCTGCGAGCTGGGGAGACCCCAAGCCGGGACGAGGAGGACGGGGCATGGTTCAGAAGGCCAAGATCCTCCTGGTCGATGACCGGCCGGAAAATCTGCTGGCGCTGGAGGCGATCCTCTCGGCGCTCGATCAGACACTGGTACGGGCATCGTCAGGGGAGGAAGCGCTCAAGGCGCTGCTGACGGACGATTTCGCGGTCATCCTGCTGGACGTCCAGATGCCGGGCATGGACGGCTTCGAGACCGCCGCGCACATCAAGCGGCGGGAGCGGACGCGGGACATCCCGATCATCTTCCTCACGGCCATCAACCACGGCCCGCACCACACCTTCCGCGGCTACGCGGCGGGCGCGGTCGACTACATCTCCAAGCCGTTCGACCCCTGGGTGCTGCGCGCCAAGGTCTCGGTGTTCGTCGAGCTGTATATGAAGAACTGCCAGCTGCGGGAGCAGGCCGCCCTGTTGCGGCTCCAACTGGAGAGCGGGCAGGGGCGCTCCGGCGCGGCCGCCGCCCAGGAGCCCGCGGGGCTGCTCGCCGAGCTCTCCGCCCGGCTCGCCGCCGTCGAGGAGCAGGCCGAGGCGCTCACCAAGCAGCTGGACGAATCAGCGGACGCCGCGGCCGTCGCCACCGCCGCCCACCTGGAGCGCAAACTCACCGGGCTGCGGCGGGCGCTGGACGCCCTGGAGCCCGGGGCGGGCAGCGGCGCCAGCCCGCTTCCCTCGCAGAGCTGAGTCTCTGACGTCGCGTCACCCTTGGTATCACGGGAGCGCGACACGAATGGGTGAAGGCAAGGGCGCAGGTGTCCCACGCGCCCGACGGCGGTAATCTCGGCTCCATGGCCTCACGTACGTCCGGCAAGGGTTCCCAGAGCACGGCGGGCACCTCGAAGCAGCGCGCCGGACGCCCCGGGAGCGCCGCCAAGAAGACCGCCGCGAAGAAGGCGCCGCCGAAGCCCGCCAACCGCGCGCCCGCCCGCCGGGCTCCCGCCAGGAAGCCCGCCGCCAAGGCGGCGCCCAAGCGGGCCCCCGCGGTACCCGGCGGTGTGCGCCGCGTCGGACGCGGCATCGCCCATGGCGTGGGCGCGCTCTTCCGCGGCGTCGGGCGCGGCGCCAAGGGTCTGGACCCCGCGCACCGCAAGGACGGGCTGGCGCTGCTCCTCCTGGGCCTCGCCCTCATCGTCGCGGCCGGCACCTGGTCCAGCCTTGAGGGCCCGGTCGGGGAGCTGGTGACGATGCTTGTCACCGGTGCCTTCGGCCGCCTCGACCTGGTGGTGCCGGTCCTGCTCGGCACCATCGCGATCCGGCTCTTCCGCCACCCCGAGCGGCCCGAGGCCAACGGCAGGATCGTCATCGGCCTGTCCGCGCTGGTGGTCGGCGTCCTCGGGCAGGTCCACGTGGCCTGCGGGTCGCCCGGCCGCGGCGACGGCTCGCAGGCCCTGCAGGACGCCGGCGGGCTGATCGGCTGGGCCGCCGCCAAGCCGCTGGTCTTCACGGTCGGCGAGGTGCTGGCCGTGCCGCTGCTCGTGCTGCTGACGATCTTCGGGCTGCTGGTGGTCACGGCCACCCCGGTCAACACCATCCCCCAGCGGCTGCGTCAGCTGGGCATCCGGCTGGGGCTGATCGAACCGCTCCCGGAGGAGTACGACCCGCAGGCGGAGTACGACGACGAGTGGCGTGAAGCGCCCGCCAGGCGCCCCCGGCGCGCTTCCGCGCACCCGGACGCCGACGGCGGCCCGGGCACGGCGGACGCCGAGGAAGAGGCGCCCAGCAAGCGCCGCAAGCCGCGCCGGGCGGCCCCCGTACAGCCCCCCGGGGGCCGGGAGCCGGACGCGGTGGACATGGCGGCCGCCGCGGCCGCGTCCCTCGACGGCGCCGTGCTGCACGGCGTGCCCCCGACCCCGCTGGTCGCCGGGCTCAGCAGCGGCATCTCCACCGAGAGCGGCAAGCCGGGCGCCGTGCCGACCGCGCGCGGCGCCGACCGGGAGGTGACACAGCCGCTGGCAGGAGTGCCGGACCTCACCAAGGGCGTCCCGGACCTCACCCGGCCCGCCCCCGAGGCGACGGGGGGCCTGCCCGCACGGGCCGAGCAGCTCCAGCTGTCGGGTGACATCACCTACGCGCTGCCGTCCCTCGACCTGCTGGAGCGCGGTGGCCCGGGCAAGGCCCGCAGCGCCGCCAACGACGCCATAGTCGCCTCACTGACGAACGTGTTCGCGGAGTTCAAGGTGGACGCGGCGGTCACCGGCTTCACCCGCGGTCCGACGGTCACCCGGTACGAGGTGGAGCTGGGGCCGGCCGTCAAGGTCGAGCGGATCACGGCCCTCGCCAAGAACATCGCCTACGCCGTGGCCAGCCCGGACGTCCGGATCATCAGCCCGATCCCCGGCAAGTCGGCCGTCGGCATCGAGATCCCGAACACCGACCGCGAGATGGTCAACCTCGGTGACGTGCTGCGGCTGGCGGACGCGGCGGGGGACGAGCACCCGATGCTCGTCGCCCTCGGCAAGGACGTCGAGGGCGGCTATGTGATGGCCAACCTGACGAAGATGCCGCACATCCTCGTCGCCGGAGCCACCGGTTCCGGAAAGTCGTCCTGCATCAACTGCCTGATCACCTCCGTCATGGTCCGGGCCACCCCCGACGACGTGCGGATGGTGCTCGTCGACCCCAAGCGCGTGGAGCTGACGGCCTACGAGGGCATCCCGCACCTGATCACGCCGATCATCACCAACCCCAAGCGCGCCGCCGAGGCCCTGCAGTGGGTCGTCCGCGAGATGGACCTGCGCTACGACGACCTGGCGGCCTTCGGCTTCCGGCACATCGACGACTTCAACGCGGCCGTGCGGGCCGGCAAGGTCAAGCCGCCGGAGGGCAGCGGGCGCGAGCTCTCGCCGTACCCGTACCTGCTCGTCATCGTGGACGAGCTGGCGGACCTGATGATGGTGGCCCCGCGGGACGTCGAGGACTCCATCGTCCGCATCACCCAGCTCGCGCGCGCCGCCGGCATCCACCTCGTGCTCGCCACCCAGCGCCCGTCCGTCGACGTCGTCACCGGCCTGATCAAGGCGAACGTCCCCTCGCGGCTCGCCTTCGCGACGTCCTCGCTCGCCGACAGCCGGGTCATCCTCGACCAGCCGGGCGCCGAGAAGCTGATCGGCAAGGGCGACAGCCTCTTCCTGCCGATGGGAGCGGGCAAGCCGGTGCGCATGCAGGGCGCGTTCGTGACGGAGGCCGAAGTCGCCACCGTCGTCCAGCACTGCAAGGACCAGATGGCGCCCGTCTTCCGCGACGACGTCACGGTCGGCACGGCCAAGAAGAAGGAGATCGACGAGGACATCGGCGACGACCTGGACCTGCTGTGCCAGGCGGCCGAGCTGGTCGTCTCCACCCAGTTCGGGTCGACCTCGATGCTGCAGCGGAAACTGCGTGTGGGATTCGCCAAGGCGGGAAGACTCATGGACCTGATGGAGTCGCGCAACATCGTGGGCCCGAGCGAGGGCTCCAAGGCCCGCGATGTGCTGGTCAAGCCCGACGAGCTGGACGCCGTGCTCGCGGTGATCCGCGGGGACGCCCAGCCGTAGGGCGGGCCGGGAGACGTCCGGGGGTCCTCAGCGCCTCGGGGACCCCCGGCACCCCCGGGACCCCTGGGATCCCGGAAAACTGAGAAAAGATGCCTGGTCACACCGTTTCTCCCGGCGCCCCGCCGAGTTGAGGAGAGAGGGGGCGGGCCGATGTCCCACCGTCGGCGCCGCAGAATCATCTGATGGCGTACAAAGTCCGGCTTCCCGCTTGCCCGACGCTTTGCTATCCCCCCTAGACTGAACCTCCAGCAGGTGGCTGCACGCTCGAAAGGCGCCCACGTGTCCATCGGCAACTCTCCCGCGTCAGACGCGGACGACGACCGGCCATCCATCGGCCGAGCTCTCCAGCAGGCCCGTATCAACGCCGGACTGACTGTCGAAGAGGTCAGTTCGACCACCCGAGTGCGCATCCCGATCGTCCATGCGATCGAACAGGACGACTTCTCGCGTTGTGGTGGCCATGTGTACGCCCGAGGACATATCCGTGTGCTGGCCCAGACCGTCGGGCTCGACCCGGCCGGCCTGATCGCGCAGTACGCCGCGGAGCACGGCGGGCGGCCCTCGCCGACCCCGGCGGCGCCCCTGTTCGAAGCCGAGCGGATCCGCCCCGAGCCCCGGCGCCCCAACTGGACGGCGGCGATGGTCGCCGCGATCGTCGCGGTCGTGGGCTTCGTGGGGTTCACGCTCTTCAACGGCGGAGCCGAGGAGACGGGCGGCTCCGTCGCCGCCGACGCCCCCTCCGTCAAGCCGAGCGCGTCCCCGAGCCGGAAGATCAGCCCCGACAAGCCCGCCGACCCCAAGCCGGAGCAGTCCGGCAGCGCCGTCGCCGGCGTGCCCGTCAACAAGGTCACCGTCAAGCTCACCGCCGATAACGGCCAGACCTGGATGTCCGCCAAGGACCACAACGGCCGCCTGCTGGAGGAGGGCGTCCTCAAGCAGGGAGCCTCCAAGACCTTCACCGACAGCAAGCGGATCGACCTGGTCCTCGGCAACGCCGGAGCCGTGCAGCTGTTCGTGAACGGCAAGGAGATCAAAAACCTCGCCGACGACGGCAAGGTCCAGCGGCTGAGCTACACCAAGGGCGACCCCGTGGAGGGCTGACCTGCACAGGAACAGCACGGGGCCGGCACCGGAGGGGGCGGCGGGACGGGCGTGACCCACCCCGCGCGACGCGCCGTCGGGTGACCAGCCTCTCGGTACTGGTGCACACTCGGCAACGGATGCGGCCTCGGGACAAAGTAGGCTGAGCCCTATGCCCGAACGCCGTACCGTCGCTCTTGTCACACTTGGCTGCGCCCGTAACGAGGTGGACTCGGAGGAGCTGGCAGGCCGCTTGGCGGCGGATGGCTGGGACCTCGTCGAGGACGCCTCCGACGCCGACGTGGCCGTCGTCAACACCTGTGGCTTCGTCGAAGCCGCCAAAAAGGACTCCGTCGACGCCCTCCTCGAGGCCAACGACCTCAAGGAGAGCAGTCGCACCCAGGCCGTCGTCGCCGTCGGCTGCATGGCCGAGCGGTACGGCAAGGAGCTGGCCGAGGCCCTGCCCGAGGCCGACGGCGTGCTGGGGTTCGACGACTACGCCGACATCTCCGACCGGCTCCAGACCATCCTCTCCGGGGGCGTCCACGCCTCCCACACCCCGCGCGACCGCCGCAAGCTGCTGCCGATCAGCCCCACGGCCCGCCAGAGCGCGCCCGAGGTGGCCCTGCCGGGCCACGCGCAGGACACTCCTCCGGAGGACCTGCCGGAAGGCGTCGCCCCGGCCTCCGGGCCGCGTGCGCCGCTGCGCCGCAGACTCGGCTCCAGCCCCGTGGCCTCGGTGAAGCTCGCCTCCGGCTGTGACCGGCGCTGCTCCTTCTGCGCCATCCCCTCCTTCCGCGGATCCTTCATCTCCCGCCGCCCCTCTGATGTGCTGGGCGAGACGCGCTGGCTCGCGGAGCAGGGCGTCAAGGAGGTCATGCTCGTCTCCGAGAACAACACCTCCTACGGCAAGGACCTCGGCGACATCCGGCTGCTGGAGACGCTGCTGCCGGAGCTGGCGGCCGTGGACGGCCTGGAGCGCATCCGGGTCAGCTACCTCCAGCCCGCCGAGATGCGGCCGGGCCTGATCGACGTGCTCACGTCGACGGAGAAGGTCGCGCCGTACTTCGACCTGTCCTTCCAGCACTCGGCCCCCGGAGTGCTGCGCGCCATGCGCCGCTTCGGTGACACCGACCGCTTCCTGGAGCTGCTCGACCAGATCCGCGCCAAGGCCCCGCAGGCCGGCGCCCGGTCCAACTTCATCGTCGGCTTCCCCGGGGAGACCGAGGACGACGTGGCTGAGCTGGAGCGCTTCCTGACCGGGGCGCGGCTGGACGCGATCGGTGTCTTCGGCTACTCCGACGAGGACGGCACCGAAGCCGCCACCTACGACCAGAAGCTCGACCCCGAGGTCGTCGCCGAGCGGCTGGCGCGGATCTCCCGGCTGGCCGAGGAGCTCACCGCCCAGCGCGCGGAAGAGCGGCTCGGAGAGACCATTGAAGTATTGGTCGATCGCGTGGACGAGGAGGACGGGGTGATCGGCCGGGCCGCCCACCAGGCGCCCGAGACCGACGGCCAGGTGCTCCTCACCACCGACCAGGAGCTCACGCCCGGCCGCATGGTCGTGGCCAAGGTGGTGGCGACCGAGGGAGTGGACCTCGTCGCCGAGCCCCTGGGTGACGTCGGGTGTACCGAGGAGGCGGCCAGATGACCGGAGTCCCGGCCTCCGCCGCAGGAGGCCACGCCTCGGCGCCGGCCGTGCGGCCGGCCGGGCTGTGGAACATCGCCAATATCCTCACCATGGTGCGGCTGCTCCTGGTGCCCGGGTTTGTCTTGTTGATGTTTCACAACGGTGGCTATGACCCGGCCTGGCGCTCCTTCGCCTGGGCGGCGTTCGCCGTTGCCATGATCACCGATCTGTTCGACGGGCACCTGGCCCGGATGTACAACCTCGTCACCGACTTCGGCAAGATCGCCGACCCGATCGCCGACAAGGCGATCATGGGCGCGGCGCTGATCTGCCTGTCCGTCCTGGACGACCTGCCCTGGTGGGTGACGGGACTGGTCCTCGTCCGCGAGATCGGCATCACGCTGATGCGGTTCTGGGTGATCCGGCACGGTGTCATCCCGGCCAGCCGCGGCGGCAAGCTGAAGACCCTCGCCCAGGGCGTGGGGGTGGGCATGTACATCCTCGCCCTGACGGGGCCCCTGGCCACGGCACGCTTCTGGGTGATGGCCGTGGCCGTCGCGTTGACCCTGCTCACCGGGCTCGACTACGTGCGCCAGGCCGTCGTGCTGCGCCGGGCCGGACTGGCCGCGCAGCGCGAACGGGTACGGCTGGACTCCGTGCGATGACCGGCGGGGGCAGCGGAACCACCGGCACCGCGGCGCGGATCCTGGCCGTGCTCGCGGACGGGGGCCTGACGGTCGCCGCCGCGGAATCGCTCACAGGGGGTCAGCTTTCGGCCGTGCTGACCGAGGCGCCGGGGGCGTCCCGCACGGTGCGCGGCTCCGTCACCTCCTACGCCACCGACGTCAAGCGCGAGGTCCTGGGCGTGGACGGGGACCTGCTCGCGCGCAACGGCGCCGTCGACGCCGAGGTGGCCCGTCAGATGGCCCGCGGCGTACGGGCCCTGCTCGACGCGGACTGGGGGATCGCCACGACCGGCGTCGCCGGGCCCGACCCCCAGGACGGCAGACCCGTCGGCACGGTCTTCGTCGCCGCCGCGGGTCCGGGCGGGGAAACCTCCGTGCGGGAGCTTTCGCTGGACGGGAACCGTGCGCGGATCCGGGCGGAAAGCGTACAAGCCGTGCTGGAACTGCTGCTGAGCGAACTGACGGAAAACGTGGGCGCAAAGGATACGGAACACAACAGGGGGAATTGATGTTTGCAGCCCTGAGTGAACACGACATAGCTCCCCGCACGGCCGGAGCCCGAGGCGGTACGGTGGGGCGTGAAGGATCCGGATTCGCGGTCCAAGGAGGGAGCCACCGATGATTTTGCTCCGTCGCCTGCTGGGTGACGTGCTGCGTCGGCAGCGCCAGCGCCAGGGCCGCACTCTGCGCGAGGTCTCCTCATCCGCCCGGGTCTCGCTCGGTTACCTCTCCGAGGTCGAGCGGGGGCAGAAAGAGGCGTCCTCCGAGCTTCTCTCCGCAATCTGCGACGCTCTGGACGTAAGGATGTCCGAGGTCATGCGCGAAGTGAGCGATGAATTGTCGCTCGCCGAGCTGGCGCAGTCGGCGGCGGCGAGTGAGCCGGTACCCGCGCCGATGCGGCCGATGTTCAATTCGGTGTCCGTAACGTCCGTGACGGGCGTCCCGGGGGAGCGAGTGACGATCAAGGCTCCCGCCGAGGCCGTGGATGTGGTCGCGGCCTGAGACCGCCCGGAGCGGCCTGGAACGGTCTGGAACAAAAGTGTTTTCCACCAGAGATCCCGGTCAGGAGTCTGACCGGGATCCTGGCGTTTCCGGCCTCTTCTGCACCGGTATGCGATGGTGGAGAAACCAGGAGCAAAAGGATCGAACTGGACAGTCGAACAGGAGATGCGGATGTCTGTAGTGAAGAGCCCGCTGTCCGAGCAGGACCGGAAGACCGTCGGTGACGCCCTGCAGGGTGCCCTGGTGGATCTGGTCGACCTCTCGCTGGTGGCCAAGCAGGTCCACTGGACCGTGGTGGGCCCGCGTTTCCGCTCGGTGCACCTGCAGCTCGACGAGGTCGTCGCGAGCGCGCGGCTGCACGCCGACACTGTGGCCGAACGCGCCTCGGCGCTCGGCATCGCCCCCGACGGCCGGGCGGAGACCGTCGCCAAGACGAGCGGGATCGCCGCGGTCGGCGACGGCTGGAACAAGGACGTCGGAGCGGTGCAGACCATGGTCGACGCCCTCGGTGCCGTGATCACCCGGATGCGGGAGCGGATCACGTCCACCGGCGAACCGGACCCGGTGACCCAGGACATCCTGATCGGTCTGACGGGCGACCTGGAGAAGCACCACTGGATGTTCCAGGCCGAGAACGCCTGAGCCCGGCGTGAGCGGGGCGGCGAATCCCCCGGACCCTGGCGGTCCGGGGGATTCGCCATGTCCCGTCCCGCCGCGGTGTTCCGGTGGCGGGGGCACCGCGGCCGCGCTCTCCTGGGGGCATGGACGAGCAACCGGTGATCCGCTTCACCCAAGAGCTGATGGTGGTGTCGGACCTCGACCGGACGACCGCCGGGGCCTTCGTCCGCAGGGTCTATCAGGAGGGCGTCCACGAGGGCGAACAGCGCGTCGTCGTCGACCTGCACCACCGTGACCGCAGGATCACGGAACTGGAGCGGGAACTGGCCCGGCTGCGCGGCGGCCCACCCGGCTGACGGCAAGGCCGCCGGGGCGTCCGCACGGTCACGTCGTACGCCCGGGGCGTGTGGCCCGCGGGGGTTCGGGCGGGCGAGATTCGCCGACGCGCCCCAGGGGCGCCCACGGGGCCGCCACGCGCTGTCGCGGAATGCCTGTGCCCCCTCCCGTGCGGAGGGAAGCCGGTCTAACGTCGTCGGCCGAAGGAGGCAGCCATGGTCGGGCGTGACTTCCGGAGCCGCTGCCGCTCGCGCGGGCCGGGGGGCTGGGTGACCGCGCTCGCGGTGGGCGCGGTGTGGTGGTGGGCCGCTGTCCGGCTCGTCGCGCAACCGGACAGGGGCGGGCCCGTCGAGGCGCTCGTCGTCGCCGGAGGGTGGGGGCTCAGTCTGCTTCCCGTGCACTGTGTGCCGTGGACGCGCCGCAGGCGCGGGCGGCGGGAAGCGTCCTCCTCGGCGGTCGGCTCCGCGGTTCTGAGGGCCCTGCGGGGGCGGCGGGGCGTCCGGTCCGCGGCGCCGTGAGGGGCGGCGCGTTCACCCGTGCGGCTCAGGCGTCCGGCGACGGCTGGCAGCGGGGGCACCAGTAGGTGGGACGCTCCTGGCCCGGCTGTCCCTGGTCGGCCGAGCGCAGCGGGGTGCCGCAGCGGCGGCAGGGCCGGCCCGCGCGGCCGTACACCCACAGCCGCACATCGGGCCGGGGGTCGGCGGTGGTGATGCGGGCGGCCCGGTTCTTGTTCGCCTCCAGGAGCTTCTTGGCGAGGGCGGGCAGCCGCTCGGGGGCGGGGACGGCCGAGACGGGCAGCCAGGGGGAGATCCGGAGCATGAAGCACAGCTCCGATTTGTAGACATTGCCGACGCCGGCGAGGTTGCGCTGGTCGAGCACGGCCTCACCGACCGTGCGGCCGGGATCGGCGAGCAGCCGGCGCAGTGCCTCCTCCGCGTCCCAGTCGGGGCCGAGCAGGTCGGGGCCGAGATGGCCGACGACGGTGCTCTCCTCGGCGGTGCGCAACAGGTCCAGCACGGGCAGGCGGTAGCCGACCGCGGTGTGCGCGGCGTTGGCCAGGATGGCGCGGATCTGGTGGGCGGGGCCGCCGCGCCACCGCTCCCCGAGGGCGTAGATGCGCCAGGCGCCGTCCATTCTGAGGTGCGAGTGGAGGGTGAGGCCGCCTTCGATCCGGGTGAGCAGGTGCTTGCCGCGGGGGACGACCTCGGTGACCCGGCGGCCCGCCAGATCGACGGTGGCGAGCTTGGGGACGCGCAGGTCGGAACGGGTGAGCGGCTCACCTGCCAGGGCGCGGTGGAGATGGTGGGCGGACCGCCAGACAGTGTCTCCTTCAGGCATGCGGACCATGATGCCCTTGCGGCGGGGCGGGTGGGCGGGCCTGGGGCTGCCGCCCTTGGCCCGCGTCCGCCGGGCGGGCCTCGGGTCAGGGTGCGCGCAAGCGCAGGCCGCGGGGCGTGGCGTGGAAGCCCGCCGACTCCAGCAGGGCCCCCAGGGGCGAGGAGAGCGCGGGGGCGCCGTTGACCCGCTCGACCGTGACGGTGCCCAGTGCGCCCGCGCGGGCGGCCTGCGCCAGGGCGGCGGCCGCCTCGCTGAGACCGGGGTCGTCCCTGCTCGCCACGTCGGCCCCCTCCTCCTGCGGCCAGGCGAGCAGTGTCTTGCCACCGCGCTCCATGTACAGGGCCAGGGCGCCGTCGAGGAGGACGACCAGGGATCCGGCCTTGCGGCCGGGCTTGTGCGTCGCGCCCTCGGGGGGCTCCGGCCAGGGGAGGGCGGCCCCGTAGGCGTTGGCGGGGTCCGCGGCGGCCAGGACGACGGCCCGGCCGGCCGGTCGCCCGGGCCGTGCCGCGGCCTGCGGCCCGCCGTCCCAGGGGCCGCGGGCACCCGGCCCGTCGGCGAACGCCCCGCCGCCGGCCCGTTCACGGGCCGTGCCGACGGCGCGCAGCCGGTCGACCGCGCCGTCCATGGCGAACTGTGCCGCCCCCAGGCCCTCGACCACGTAACCGCGGCGGGCCTGGCCGCTCTCCTCGAAGACCGACAGCACCCGGTAGACCGCGGAGAAACCGCCCTCCACCCCCTCGGCGCCCACCGCTCCCCGGGTCACCACGCCGTGCCGGTCGAGGAGCGTGCGGGCCAGGGCGTGCGCCCGGTGGGTGGGGTCGGGCTCGTGGACGGGCAGCAGGGACCACCGTCCCGCGACCGTGGGCGGCCCGCCGCGCGAGGCCGTGGGGCGCAGCGTTCCCGTACGGCCGGTCAGGGAACCGTAACGCCCGCGGGGGACGGCGCGCTTGGCGCGGTGCGCCGTGGAACCGGCCGTCCGCCCCGAGCCGAGGAGCGCGCGGAGCGGTGCCAGGGTGTCGTTGGTGAGACGGCCGGACCAGGCGAGATCCCAGACGGCATCGGCGATCTGAGGGTCCGTGACGCCGGGGTCCCCGGCGCGTACCAGGTCGGCGATCTGACGGAAAAACAGGCCGTAACCGCCGGCGAGCGCGTCGAGCACCGCCTGGTGGACGGGGGAGAGCTCCAGCGGGTGCGGGGCGGGCAACAGCAGGGGAGCGGCGTCGGCGAGGAGCAGCGTGACCCAGCCGTCCTTGCCGGGCAGGGCCCCCGCCCCGGCCCAAACGACTTCGCCGGCCGTGGTGAGCTCGTCCAGGAGGTTCGGGGAGAAGTCCGCTACCCGGGCGGGCAGGACGAGCTTCTCCAGCGCGGATGCCGGGACGGGCGCGCCCTGCAACTGCTCGACGGCGCGCACCAGGCCGTCGACGCCCCGGAGGCTGTGGGTGCCGACGTGCTGCCATTGGGGGAGGAAGGCGGCCAGCGCCGTGGGCGGCACCGGCTCCAGCTCGTGCCGGAGCGCGGCCAGGGAGCGGCGGCGCAGCCTGCGCAGGACCGCCGCGTCGCACCACTCCTGGCCGATGCCCGAGGGGTGGAACTCCCCCTGGACGACCCGGCCGTTCGCCGCGAGGCGGTGCAGGGCGCCGTCGGTGACCGCCGGGCCGAGCCCGAAGCGGGCGGCGGCCCGGGCGGAGGTGAACGGGCCGTGGGTGCGGGCGAAACGGGCGAGGAGATCGCCCAGCGGATCCTTGACGGGCTCGGTGAAAGCCTCGGGGACGCCGACGGGCAGCGCGGTGCCCAGGGCGTCGCGCAGCCGGCCCGCGTCCTCGACGGCGGCCCAGTGCTCCTGTCCGGCGATGCGGACTCGGATGGCGCGGCGTGCCTCCGACAGCTCCCGCGCCCACTGCGGGTCTGCGCCGCGCTCCGCCAGCTCGGCGTCGGTGAGCGGGCCGAGGAGCCGCAGCAGATCGGCGACGCCCTCGGCGTCCTTGGCCCGGCGGTCCTCCGTCAACCACTGCAGCTCACGCTCCAGCTCGGTGAGGACGTCCGCGTCGAGGAGCTCGCGCAGCTCGGCCTGGCCCAGCAGCTCGGACAGGAGGCGCGAGTCGAGGGAGAGGGCCGCGGCCCGGCGCTCCGCGAGCGGGGAATCACCCTCGTACAGGAACTGGGCCACGTAGCCGAACAGCAAGGAGCGGGCGAACGGGGACGGCTCCGGCGTCGTCACCTCCACCAGCCGGACGCGGCGGGCCTCGATGTCGCCCATCAGCTCGGTCAGCCCGGGAACGTCGAAGACGTCCTGGAGGCACTCGCGGACGGCTTCGAGGACGATCGGGAACGAGCCGAACTCCTCGGCGACCTGCAGGAGCTGGGCCGCGCGCTGGCGCTGCTGCCACAGCGGGGTCCGCTTGCCGGGGTTGCGGCGCGGCAGGAGCAGGGCACGGGCGGCGCACTCGCGGAACCGGGCGGCGAACAGGGCCGAGCCACCGACCTGGTCGGTGACGATCTGACCGATCTCCCCCTGGTCGAAGGCGACATCGGCGGCTCCGACGGGGGACTGCCCGTCGTCGTGCTCCGTACCCTGCCGGGAGGGGTCGGCGTCGAGGAGATCCAGACCCATGAGATCGGCGTCCGGCAGCCGCAGCACGATGCCGTCGTCGGCGTGCATCACCTGGGCGTCCATGCCGTACCGCTCGGTGAGCCGGGATCCGAGGGCGAGTGCCCAGGGGGCGTGCACCTGGGCACCGAAGGGCGAGTGGACGACGACTCGCCAGTCTCCGAGCTCGTCACGGAACCGCTCGACGACGATGGTGCGGTCGTCCGGCACGTGGCCGCAGGCCCGGCGCTGCTCGTCGAGGTAGGACAGGACGTTGTCGGCGGCCCAGGTGTCGAGGCCGGCGGCGGTGAGCCGCTCGCGGGCCGCGCCGGGGGCGAGTCCCGAGACTTCGCGCAGGAACCCGCCGAGCGCCCGGCCGAGCTCCAGCGGGCGTCCCAGCTGGTCGCCCTTCCAGAACGGCAGCCGGCCCGGCACGCCCGGCGCGGGGGTGACCAGGACCCGGTCCCGTGTGATGTCCTCGATGCGCCAGGAGGTGGTGCCGAGGGTGAAGACATCGCCCACCCGCGACTCGTAGACCATCTCCTCGTCGAGCTCGCCGACCCGGCCGCCGCCCTTCTTGGGGTCCGCGCCCGCCAGGAAGACGCCGAACAGACCGCGGTCGGGGATGGTGCCGCCGGAGGTGACGGCGAGCCGCTGCGCCCCCGGGCGGCCGGTGACTGTGCCGGCCACGCGGTCCCAGACCAGGCGCGGGCGCAGCTCCGCGAAGGCGTCGGAGGGGTAGCGCCCGGCGAGCATGTCGAGCACCGCGGTGTAGGCGGATTCCGGCAGGGCGGCGAACGGCGCGGCCCGCCGCACCATGGCCAGCAGTTCGTCCACGTCCCAGGTGTCGACCGACACCATGGCGACGATCTGCTGGGCCAGGACGTCCAGCGGGTTGGCGGGCACCCGCAGGGCTTCGATCGCGCCCGCACGCATCCGCTCCGTCACCACGGCGGCCTGCACGAGATCCCCGCGGTACTTGGGGAAGACGACACCGGTGGAGACCGCGCCGACCTGGTGCCCGGCGCGGCCGACCCGCTGCAGGCCGGAGGCGACCGACGGCGGGGACTCCACCTGGACGACCAGATCCACCGCGCCCATGTCGATGCCGAGCTCCAGGCTGGAGGTCGCGACGACCGCGGGCAGCCTGCCCGCCTTGAGGTCCTCCTCCACCAGCGCGCGCTGCTCCTTGGAGACCGATCCGTGGTGGGCGCGGGCGAGCACCCCCGGAGCCCCTTTGCCGCCCCCGGCCCCGCCCATCAGCTCGGCGGGGGAGTGGTGCTCGGGCAGGGGCTCGCCCGTGGCGCGCTCGTAGGCGATCTCGTTGAGGCGGTTGCACAGCCGCTCGGCGAGGCGGCGGGAGTTGGCGAAGACGATCGTGGAGCGGTGGGCCTGGACGAGATCGGCGATCCGCTCCTCGACATGGGGCCAGATCGACGGCTTCTCCTTGCTGTCGCCCTCCTGGACGGGCGAGCCGCCCAGCTCTCCCAGATCCTCCACCGGGACGACCACCGACAGGTCGAACTCCTTGCCGGACGGCGGCTGGACGATCTCCACCCGGCGCTGCGGTGACAGATAGCGCGCCACCTCGTCCACCGGGCGGACGGTCGCGGAGAGGCCGATGCGCCGGGCGGGGCGGGCCAGCAGGGCGTCGAGGCGCTCCAGGGACAGGGCGAGGTGCGCGCCCCGCTTGGTGCCCGCGACGGCGTGCACCTCGTCGAGGATGACGGTCTCCACGCCGGCGAGGGCGTCCCGCGCGGCGGAGGTCAGCATCAGGAACAGCGACTCGGGGGTGGTGATCAGGATGTCCGGGGGCCGGGTGACCAGCGCCCGCCGCTCGGCGGGCGGGGTGTCACCGGACCTGATGCCGACCCGGATCTCCGGCTCCGGCAGCCCCAGCCGTACGGACTCCTGGCGGATGCCGGTGAGCGGACTGCGCAGATTGCGCTCGACGTCCACGGCCAGGGCCTTGAGCGGGGAGACGTACAGCACCCGGCAGCGCTTCTTGGTCTCGGCGGGCGGCGGGGTGCTCGCCAGCCGGTCCAGGGCAGCCAGGAAGGCGGCCAGCGTCTTGCCCGACCCCGTCGGGGCGACGACCAGCACGTCGGAGCCCTCACCGATGGCCCGCCAGGCTCCGCTCTGCGCCGCCGTGGGCGCGGTGAACGCCCCCGTGAACCAGGCACGCGTCGCGGGGGAGAACCCCGCGAGGCCCCCCGCGGGGCCGTCCCCGCCGCTGTCCGCCACCCTGTCGTCCGCCATGCACCCCATCGTGCACCGCACCACTGACAATGCCCCGGCACCGCAGGTCAGGGGCCGGGTCGGGGCTCACAGGGGCCGGGCGTAGGCACGCAGCGTCAGCAGGGCGGTGAGGGTCACCATGGGCCGGCACTCCAGCCGGGTGCCCGGCGCCCACGCGCGCCAGCCGATCGGCCAGCCGCCGTCCTCCTCCTGCGAGGAGGCCAGGAAATCCAGCGACCGCTCCAGCTCCGCGTCGGTGAACCAGGGCCGGGCCAGCGACCCGGGGGCCGGCGCGAAATCGTGCGGAAAGTGGTGCTCGCCGGGCGCGTACCCCTCGGGCACCGGGTGGTCGGCGCGGCGCTCGGGCTCCAGGACCGCCAGCCGCTGTTCCCGCACCACCCGGCCCAGCCGCTCCGCCGCCGCCTGGGCGCGCGCCCGGTCCGGGGCGCCGTCCAGGAACGCGAGGGCCGCCCGGACCTCGTACGGGTGCGTTGCGGCCCCGTTGCCCAGTTCCTCGACCGCGGCCCAGCAGAAGTCGGTCGCCCGGAACAGCCACGCGTGCCACACCTCGTTGCGGTGCAGCACCCCCACCACCGGGCCGGTGGCGAGCAGATCGCTCGGCGGGTCGTCCACCACCGGGATCCAGGGGGCAGCCGGGTAGCCGCGCAGCGAGGGATGCAGGGCGGGCAGCGCGCCGTCCCGGGTGGAGACCGCCGTCAGGTAGCGGCAGACCCGCTCCACCCGCCGGTCGCCGCAGCGTCCGATCTCGTCGAGCACCTTCAGCGCGTGCGCGGTGTGCAGGGGCTGGCTCACCGGGCCGCGCAGATCGGGCTCCAAGGCGTGCCCGAAGCCGCCGTCGTCCCCCGCGTAGGCCGCGAGGGCCGCCTCGACCGCGTCGGGGCTGCCCTCCAGGAAGTGGAACGCGAATCTCCGCTGTTCGAGAACGCGGGCGGTCAGCCAGATGAACTGCTCGGCGCGGGCGAGGGGGGATGCTCCGGATCGGGCCATGCACCGACCGTAGGGCGGAAAACGTCCCCGGTCAGCGGCTCGTGCCCGGCAGCACTCTCAGGGGCGGGATACTGATCGCATGCGGTTGACGGTTTTCTGGCAGCGGATGGCGGACCATTTCGGCGCGGCGTACGCCGACTCCTTCGCGCGCGATCATGTGATGTCCGAGCTCGGCGGGAGGACCGTGCACCAGGCGCTCGACGCGGGCTGGAGCGCCAAGGAGGTCTGGCGCGGGGTGTGCCGCGCGCTGGAGATCCCCGACGACCGGCGCTGAGGGGGCGGTGCCAGGGCGCCGGCGGGGCGATGACGGGCGATGACGGGCACTGAGCAGCGCTGAGGAGCGCAATCGCAGGGCGCGCGGGGGAACCGCCCCGCGGTCGTCCGGGGTTCGTTTCACCTGTTGGTCCACACTTGCTCCGTGGCAGCAGACGACACCGCCCCGGATCCCGCTGGACCGCCTCGGCCCGCCGCCGACGCCCGAATGCCTCGCTGGCTGCCCCGCGCCATGGTCGTGGCGCTCGCCCTCTTCGCCTGCTTCCAGCTGGCCAGCTGGGCGTTCCTGCAGCTCATCGGCCTGCTGATCAATATCCTCATCGCGTTCTTCCTGGCTCTGGCCATCGAGCCGGCCGTGGCGCGGATGTCCGCGCACGGCATGCGCCGCGGGCTGGCGACGGGCCTGGTCTTCCTCGGTGTCACCGTCGTCGGCGCGGGGTTCTTCACTCTCCTCGGCTCGATGCTCGCCGACCAGATCGTGACCATGGTGGAGAACTTTCCCTCCTACGTGGACTCGGTGATCCGGTGGACCAACCGGACCTTCCACACCAGCCTCAACCGGGTCGAGGTCCAGGAGAGCGTCCTGCACTCGGACTGGCTGCAGAAATATGTGAAGAACAGCGCCAGCGGCGTGCTGGGCGTCTCCGCCACCGTGCTCGGCGGCCTCTTCCAGCTGCTGACCGTGCTGCTGTTCTCCTTCTACTTCGCGGCCGACGGTCCCCGGCTGCGCCGCGCCCTGTGCTCCGTGCTGCCGCCCCACCGGCAGGCCGAGGTGCTGCGGGCCTGGGAGCTCGCGGTGGCCAAGACGGGCGGGTACATCTACTCGCGCGCCCTGATGGCACTGGTCTCCGGGGTCGCGCACTACGTCCTGCTGGAGATCCTGGGCGTGCCGTACGCCCCCGCGCTCGCGATCTGGGTCGGCACCGTCTCGCAGTTCATCCCGACGATCGGCACCTACCTCGCGGGCGCCCTGCCCATACTGCTCGCCTTCACCGTCAACCCTTGGTACGCGGTGTGGGTGCTCGGCTTCGTCGTGGTCTACCAGCAGTTCGAGAACTATGTGCTGCAGCCCCGGATCACCGCCCGGACCGTGGACATCCACCCGGCCGTCGCCTTCGGCTCGGTGGTGGCGGGCACCGCGCTGCTCGGCGCGGTGGGCGCGCTGATCGCAATCCCGGCCACGGCGACGCTGCAGGCGTTCCTGGGGGCCTACGTGAAGCGGTACGAGGTCCTGGACGATCCGCGCGTCCAGGGCGGCCGGCGGAGCGACGGAGGCCGTTCCCCGGCCCTCCTGAGGCTGTTCCGGAAGCTGCGCGGGCGCTGACACGCGCCGGGCGCGGCGCGCTTGACACCAAAATCGAACATCCATTCTCATGGGTGTTCCTGGCCTCCTGGGAGGCGAGTTATCCACAGGCCAGGGCGGCGCCCGGGCCCATTGTCAGTGGCAGGCGTTAGCGTCGTTGACGTGAAGCGATCGACTCAAGCAAACCGGGTGGAACCCATGGCAGGCACTGACCGCGAGAAGGCGCTGGACGCCGCGCTCGCACAGATTGAACGACAATTCGGCAAGGGCGCGGTCATGCGCCTCGGTGACCGGCCGAACGACCCCATCGAGGTCATCCCCACCGGGTCGACCGCTCTGGACGTCGCCCTCGGCGTCGGCGGGCTGCCGCGCGGCCGTGTCGTGGAGGTGTACGGACCGGAATCCTCCGGTAAGACCACCCTCACCCTGCACGCCGTGGCCAACGCCCAGAAGGCGGGCGGCACGGTCGCCTTCGTCGACGCGGAGCACGCGCTCGACCCGGAGTACGCCAAGGCGCTCGGCGTCGACACGGACAACCTCATCCTCTCGCAGCCGGACACCGGCGAGCAGGCCCTGGAAATCGTGGACATGCTGGTCCGCTCCGGCGCCCTCGACCTGATCGTCATCGACTCCGTCGCCGCCCTGGTGCCGCGCGCGGAGATCGAGGGTGAGATGGGCGACTCGCACGTCGGCCTCCAGGCCCGGCTGATGAGCCAGGCGCTCCGCAAGATCACCAGCGCGCTCAACCAGTCCAAGACCACCGCGATCTTCATCAACCAGCTCCGCGAGAAGATCGGCGTCATGTTCGGCTCCCCGGAGACGACGACCGGTGGCCGGGCGCTGAAGTTCTACGCCTCGGTCCGCCTGGACATCCGCCGCATCGAGACCCTCAAGGACGGCACGGACGCGGTCGGCAACCGCACCCGCGTGAAGGTCGTCAAGAACAAGGTCGCGCCGCCCTTCAAGCAGGCCGAGTTCGACATCCTCTACGGCCAGGGCATCAGCCGCGAGGGCGGCCTGATCGACATGGGCGTGGAGCACGGCTTCGTCCGCAAGGCCGGCGCCTGGTACACCTACGAGGGCGACCAGCTCGGCCAGGGCAAGGAGAACGCCCGCAACTTCCTCAAGGACAACCCCGACCTCGCCAACGAGATCGAGAGGAAGATCAAGGAGAAGCTGGGCGTGGGCGTGAAGCCCGCCGCCCCCGCTGCCGAGCCCGGCGCGGACGCGGCGGCCGGCGCGGGCGAGCCGGCCAAGTCGGTCCCGGCTCCCGCCTCAAAGTCCACGGGCAAGGCGGCCAAGGCCACGGCTGCCAAGAGCTGACCCGTGACACGGCGATCGGAATACCCCCTGCCGGAGGCCGGGGGAGGCCGCCAGGGCCCGGCCTCGGGGCCGGGCGACCGGACACGCGGTGGCGCCTCGTCCTCGTCGAGGGCCGGGGACGGGCCGCCACCGCGTCCCGAGGAGCAGGCGCGGGCGATCTGCCTGCGCCTGCTCACCGGATCCCCGCGCACCCGCAAGCAGCTCGCGGACGCGCTGGCCAAGAAGGGGATCCCGGCCGAGGTGGCGGAAGAGGTGCTCTCCCGGTTCGAGGAGGTCGGCCTCATCGACGACTCGGCGTTCGCGGGCGCGTGGGTGGAGTCCAGGCACCGCGGCCGGGGCCTCGCCCGCCGGGCCCTGACACAGGAGCTGCGTACGAAAGGCGTGGCCTCCGCGGTGATCGACGAAGCCGTGGGGCAGCTCGACGCCGAGCAGGAGGAACGGACCGCCCGCGAGCTGGTCGAGCGGAAGCTGCGGTCCACCCGAGGCCTGGACCGCGACAAGCGGCTGCGCCGCCTCGCCGGGATGCTGGCCCGCAAGGGCTATCCCGAGGGCCTGGCCCTGCGGGTGGTGCGCCGGGCCCTGGAGGAGGAAGGCGAGGAGCCGGAGCTGCTGGACTCCTACCTGCCGGACGCCTGACCGGCGGATGCCGGTCGGGCCGGCCGCGGCCCTTTCCCTCACCCCGGATGGATCGGCGGCGTCGATTCCGTTCCGTCCCGCCGTGCACCGCCTCGTGGGCCCGGCGGGAGGCTCATCGGTGGCCCGGGCGGCCCCGGTGGCCTGGCGGCCTCGGCGGCTTCGGGGACCCCGGTGGCCCGGTGTGTGAGTGGCCGCGTTTCGGGGAGCGGCAGGGCAGTCGCGGGCTTCGCGGATTGGCCGGCGGCGTGGACTCCGTCCGGCCGTGCACCGCCTCGTGGGTCCGGTAGGAGACTCATCGGTGACCCCGGTGACCCCGGTGACCCCGGTGACCCTGGTGCGCTAGTGGCAGCGTCCCGGGGAGCGGCACGGCAGTCGCGGGCCCGCGGATTGGCCGGCGGCGTAGATTCCGTCCGGCCGTGCACCGCCTCGTGGGCCCGGCGGGAGGCTCATCGGTGGCCCGGGCGGCCCCGGCGGCCCGGCGGCCCCGGTGCGCGGAGTGCGCGAGTGGCCGCGTCCAAGGGGCGGCACGGCAGTCACGGGCCCCGCCGGCCCGCCCGCACGGGGCATGAGGCCGCCCGGTGCGGTGGCCGGCCTCAGCGTGTGACCGGGAGCCCCGCCGCACGCCATGCCTGGAAGCCGCCCGCCAGGTCCGTCGCACGGCGCAGACCGAGCAAGCGCAAGGAGGCCGCGGCCAGGCTGGAGGCGTAGCCCTCGTTGCAGACCACGACCACCCGCAGGTCGTGTCCGGTGGCCTGCGCCGCCCGGTGATCGCACAGCGGGTCCAGGCGCCACTCCAGCTCGTTGCGTTCCACGACCAGCGCTCCGGGGATGAGCCCGTCCCGCTCGCGCAGCGCCGCGTAGCGGATGTCCACCAGCAGTCCGCCCCCCGCCTGGGCCGCCGCGGCCTCCGCGGGCCCCAGCCGGTCCAGGCCCACCCGGGCGGCCGCCAGCAGTTCCTCGACCCTCATGCCCACTCCTTCGGCCACTCGACCTGCTCCAGCCGCAGCACCTGCCCCGTACGGCTGTAGCGCCGCATCATCGGCAGCGGCGGGTGATAGGCGTGCACCGACACCGCGTGCCGCCGCGGCGACGGGTTGAACACCTGGTGCACATGGTGCGGCCCGAAGGCCCGGCCGCGCCCGCCGGACAGCTCCCGCTCCCGGTCCACACCGTCCGCCAGCTCCAGCACCTTCCAGCCCTCCGTGGGCAGCTGGGCGGCGAGCGACTGCTCGGTCAGCCGGCCCGCGGCGGTGGCGAAGGCGCCGTGCGAGCCGCCGTGGTCGTGCCAGCCGGTGCCGGAGCCCGGTGGCCAGCCGATGAGCCACGCCTCGCTGCCACCCGGCCCTGCCAGCCGCAGCCAGGTGCGCCCATCGGGATCGAGCGGCAGCGAGGCGATGAGCGCGGCATCGGCCGCCGCCCGGTGGACGAAGTCGAGAAGCGTGGCCGCGGGCGGACCGTCGGCGAAAGCGGTGGATCCGGGCGCGGGAGTGTGTACGGGAAGAGACACAGGAGACCGTCCTGAGTGATCGCGAAGGAGCGCGCGGCACCCGGGCCGGACGCGCGGAGGAAGCGGATCAGCAGGACGGACGACAGACGCAGCCGGCGTAGCGGACCAGGTCGAGATGGACCCTCCGCCAGAAACGCACGCCGCTGTCAGTCACGTTCCGTAGTCAACCACGGCCGCTCGGGCAGGTCAACGGTGGGCCGTAGCCTCTCTGGGCGCACTCTCGGAGGCGCCCGCGCGCCCCGGCCCGCACTCCTCCGCGCCGTCCACACCGCCCGTGCCGCCGGGGTCGTCCGCGCCGCCCGGGCCGTCGGGCCCGTCGGCGTCCCCTCGCGACGGCGCCCCGCCCCGCACCGCGTCGGCGCACGCGTACAGCTCCGCCGGCCGGACCCCGGCCATCGCGGCCACCAGATAGCCGTCCGGCCGGACCAGCAGGACGGTGTGCGCGGCGGCGCCCGGGTACCCCTCGGTGACCAGGAGTTCCGCCCGCATGGGCAGCGCGCCCACCGCGGCGGCGAGCCGTGGCATGAGCCCGGCACCCAGCCAGTGCCTGCGCTCCCACACGCCCGTCCCCGGGGCGACGAGGACCACCAGCAGCGCGCCGCCCAGCCGGTCCCGCAGCCGCACCACGGACCCGTCGGGCGCGGTCACCGGCACGTCCTCGACCGGGGACCCCGGCTCCGTCGCCACCGGAACGGCGCTCGCGGGCGGCCCGGCCGGCGCCAGGGGCGTACGGGGCAGGAGCGGGGGCGCGCCCAGCACTCCGCGCCCGAGGTGACCATCGGTCAGCTGTTCGTCGTGCCCGCGCATGGCGCCCGGCACGAGCACGCGCCCCACCGTGCGCCACCCACCCGCCCCGCGCACCGCGGGCAGGAGCCGGTCGGCGGCGCGGAGCCGCGCGCTGATCGCGCCGCGCCGCTCGGCCTGATAGCTGTCGAGCAAGGTCTCCGAAGCGCCGTGATGCCAGGCCAGCGCCAGCTTCCAGGCCAGATTCCCCGCGTCCCGGAGCCCTTCGTCGAGCCCCTGGGTGCCGAGCGCCCCCAGCAAGTGGGCGGCGTCCCCGGCGAGAAAGGCCCGGCCGGTGCGCATCCGGCGGGTGAGCCGGTGGTGCACGACGTGCACGCCGGTGTCCAGCAGCTCGTACGGTGGCACTTCCCCGCACCACGTGCTCAGGGAATCGCGGACCAAGGTGAGGAGGGCGTCGGGCGTGACGAGATCACCGCCCGGCGGCAGCAGCCAGTCCAGCCGCCAGGCGCTGTCCGGCAGCGGACGCGCCGTCACCTCCCCGCCGCGCGGCGGGGAGCGGTGCAGCACGGCCTCGCCGGGCCAGGGCAGCTCGGCGCGGAGCGCGGCGACCGCGTACCGCTCGACGGCCGTCCGCCCCGGGAAGCGCGCCCCCAGCAGCTTGCGGACGGTCGACCGGGGCCCGTCGCACCCCACCAGGTAACTGCCCCGCCAGAGGGTGCCGTTGTCCCCCCGGGTGTGGGCGGTGATCCCCTCGGCGTCCTGGCGGAGGGTGTCCACGCGGCTGCCGGGCACGATCCGCACCCCGGGCTCCCGGGCGAGGGCGACCCGCAGCTCCCGGGTCAGCGCGTGCTGCGGCACGTGCAGCGGCGACGGCTCACCGCCGGCTCCGCGGCCGGGCCCCGCGTCCTCGCCGTGCTCCCCGGGCTCGGAGTCGTCGGGGGCCGCGGTCTCCTCGGGCCCCTCGTGCGCCGCGAACGGAATGCGGGTCACCACCGCGCGGCGGCGCAGCGTCCGCCACCCCGTCCACCGGGCGCCGTCCTCCGCCGCGTACCCCAGGCGCTCCAGGAACGCGGCGGTGTCCGGGCGCAGCACGACCGTCCGGGCGAGACGCTGTTCCTCCTGGCCGACGGCGTCGGCCGGTGTCTCGTCGAGGAGGACGACGGGCACCTCGTGGCGGGTCAGGGCGAGCGCGAGGGCGAGGCCGACCGGGCCGGCCCCGACGACGATCACCGGGTCCACGGCACGGCTCCCACTGCCCCGCGGCGGCCGACGGCGCCGCCGTGGGCTCCACGGTGCGTGCGGGCCGTACGCGCCGCCTGGGGCGTACGGGGTCCGACGAGGGGGACACGGTGCTCGATCACAGAACGTATGCAACCCATTGCGGGTGCTTGCGTCAAGTGATCAGGCCGCTCCCCGTGGCGCGCCGGAACGAGTGCGCCCCGTCGGCCGCACGGCCGACGGGGCGCCCACGGGGCGGTACGGCGCGCTCAGGCGCCGCCACCGGCGGTGAATCCCGCCTGGGCAGCGGTGTCGGCGGCCGGCATCGGGGGCGGCGTGCCCTTGCGCGAGCGCTTCGTGCGCCGTTCGACCCAGGTGGCGACGGAGGACAGG
Organism: Streptomyces sp. NPDC046215; assembly: GCF_040646215.1. Classification (NCBI taxonomy): domain Bacteria; kingdom Bacillati; phylum Actinomycetota; class Actinomycetes; order Kitasatosporales; family Streptomycetaceae; genus Streptomyces; species Streptomyces sp. NPDC046215. The sequence goes on from NZ_JBEYZW010000062.1 coordinate 33,205, forward strand.
GCCAGACACAGCAGGATGTAGATCGAACCGAAGACGATCACCATGGGGATGAAGGCGTAGACACCGTTCACCGGCGGGGTCTGCTGGGCGAACGCCTTGCCGACGAACAACAGCTCCTCGTACAGGATGATGAAGCCGAGGGAGGTGTCCTTCAGGGTCACCACGAGCTGGCTGATGATCGACGGCAGCATCGTGCGGGTGGCCTGCGGGATGAGGACGCTCGACATCACCTGGGTCTTGCGCAGTCCCAGGGCGTACGCGGCCTCGCTCTGCCCCTTGGGCACGGCGTTGATGCCGGTGCGGAAGATCTCCGCCTGCACCGAACCGTTGTACAGCGTGAGCCCTATGATCAGCGCCCACATCGGGTCGGACGTGAAGACCCCCGCGAACAGCAGGAAGATCATGATGATCAGTGGCATGGCGCGGAAGAACTCGACGAACGCCGTGCCCGCCCAGCGCACCGGCTTGTGGTCGGAGAGCCTGGCGGCCGCCAGTACCGCTCCGAGCGCCACCGAGAGGACCGCGGCGATCGCGAAGGTCTTGAGCGTCGTCAGCAGGCCGTCGACGATGCGCTCGTGGGTGTTGCTGTACTCGTAGTCGTCCCACAGCTCGGCCTGGAACTGGCCGGTGCCGTCCAGCTTGTAGACGATGAAGGCCAGCAGACCGAGCAGGGCGACGGTGGAGAGGGCGCCGTAGATCCGGTTGCGGACCCGCGCCTTGGGGCCGGGTACGTCGTAGAGGACGCTCGCGCTCATCGGGACACCGCCAACCGGTTCTCCAGCAGCCGGAACAGGCCGCTGATCGCGAAAGTGATGATGATGTAGCAGATCGCGATCCAGAGGAAGATCACATAGATGTTGTAGCCCGCGTCGGCGTTGAGGGTCTTCTGCAAGGAGCCCAGTTCAGTCACGTTGAAGCCCGAGGCGATCGCCGTGTTCTTGGCGAGCGCGATCAGCAGGCTGCCGATCGGCGGAACCGCCGTGCGGGCGGCCTGCGGGAGCACGATCTCGCCCAGGCTCTGGTTGAAGGTCATCCCGAGGGAGCGGGCGGCCTCCGCCTGCCCCACCGGCACGGCGTTGATGCCGGACCTGATGGCCTCGCAGATGAACGCCGACGTGTAGCAGCCCAGCGCCATGACGGCGAGCCAGAAGGAGTCCCACCCCTTGAGGCCCAGCGCCGGCAGCCCGAGCGTGACGGCGAGGAACAGCAGCACCAGGGGGGTGTTGCGCAGCAGGGTCACCCACGTGGTGCCGAATATTCGCAGCGCGGGCACCGGAGAGACGCGGAACGCCGCGATCAGGGTGCCCAGCACCAGGGCGAGCAGGGCGCTGAGCGCCGTCAGCTCGACGGTGCCGAGAAATCCTTCGCGGAATGCCGCGAAGTTGTCCGACAGAACGTTCAAGTCAACTCTCCGGGAATCGCATGGCGGGCATCCGCCGCCGTGGTGTCCGGCCGCCCGGGGACCTCACCGGTCCCCGGGCCCGGCCGCCGCGGCGGGGGGACCGATCAGGCGCGGCCGCTGGTCAGTAGCGGTCGACCGCGGGCGGGGTGGCCTCGGCTCCGGAGAGGCCGAGGGTGGCGTCGTACGCCTTCTTCCAGTCGCCGTTCTTCACGTGGGCCTCGATGGCGTTGTTGACGGCGTCGCGCAGCGCCTTGTCGTCCTTCTTGAGGCCGACGCCGTACGGCTCCTTGGAGAACGGGTCGCCGACGACCTTCAGAGCGCCCTTGTTCTCTGCGGCGTACCCCTTGAGGATCGCGTCGTCGGTGGTGACGGCGTCGACCGAACCGTTGACGAGCTCCTGCACACAGAGCTGGTAGCCCTGCTGGGCCTTGGCCTCGGCCACCCCGTACTTGGGCTCCTTGATGCGCTTGAGCGGCGTGGAACCGGTCGCCGAGCAGACCTTCTTGCCCTTGAGGTCGTCCGGCCCCTTGATGCTGCTGTCGGACTTCACGAGCAGGGACTGCCCGGCGATGTAGTAGGGGCCGCCGAAGCCGATCTGCTTCTTGCGCTCGTCGTTGATGGTGTACGTGCCGACGTACAGGTCGACGCCGCCGCTGGCGATCTGCGTCTCACGGGCCTCGGAGGGGACCGTCTGGAACTTGATGTGCGCCTCGTCGAAGCCGAGGTCGGCCGCGATCATCCGGGCGATCTCGACGTCGAAGCCGGTGCGCTTCTTGGTGCCGGGGTTCTCGAAGCCGAGGCCGGGCTGGTCGGCCTTGGTGCCGATCGTGATGGTCTTGCCCTTGATCTTCTCGAAGACGGGCGAGTCCTTGACGTCGGCGGCGGTGTTCACCTTGTACGTCGGCAGCGGGGGTGCCGACTTGCCGCCGGTCGCCTTGTCGCTCGTGTCGTCGGGGCTTCCCGACTTGCCGCAGGCGGTAGCGGACGCGGTGAGCGCCAGCACCACGACGGCCGCTGCGGCGGTTTTGCGGAGCTTCATGGTGAACATCCTTTGCGTCTGCTGCTGTTACGAGGTGGTCGTGCGGCCGGTGGGCAAGGCGTCCGGCGCCCGACGGGCAGGTGCCCGCCGGACGGCGGGCGGGCCGGGCCGGGCCGGCGTCGAGCGGCCCGGGGGCGGTCAGTGGTGCAGGATCTTCGACAGGAAGTCCTTCGCCCGGTCGCTGCGCGGGTTGCTGAAGAACTGGTCGGGCCGCGCCTCCTCGACGATGCGGCCGTCGGCCATGAAGACCACCCGGTTCGCGGCCGAGCGCGCGAAGCCCATCTCGTGGGTGACCACGACCATCGTCATGCCGTCCCGGGCGAGCTGCTGCATGACCTCCAGCACCTCATTGATCATCTCCGGGTCCAGCGCCGAGGTCGGCTCGTCGAAGAGCATCACCTTCGGATCCATCGCCAGCGCCCGCGCGATCGCCACCCGCTGCTGCTGCCCACCGGACAGCTGCGCGGGGTACTTGTCCGCCTGGGCGCCCACCCCGACCCGGTCGAGCAGGGCGCGGGCCTTCTTGTCGGCCTCCTTGCGGTCCGTCTTGCGGACCTTGACCTGGCCCAGGGTCACATTCTCCAGAACCGTCTTGTGCGCAAAGAGGTTGAAGGACTGGAAGACCATGCCCACGTCGGCCCGCAGCCGCGCCAGCTCCTTGCCCTCCTGGGGCAGGGGCTTGCCGTCAATGGTGATCGTGCCGGAGTCGGTCGTCTCCAGGCGGTTGATCGTCCGGCACAGGGTCGACTTGCCGGACCCCGACGGGCCGATGACCACGACGACCTCGCCGCGCGCAATGGTCAGGTCGATGTCCTGGAGCACATGCAGCGCGCCGAAGTGCTTGTTGACGTTGTGCAGGACGACCAGTGCGTCCGCGGGGGCCGCGGCGGCCGCCGCTGTGTCGGGCACCGGTTGTTCGCTCATCGGCGTTCCTCGCTCCATCCTCCTCGGTTGGGGAGGACCCTAATGAGCCGCAACGACCAGCGTCATTACATCTGAGCTGAAATTGAGCATAACGATCCGGCCGCAAAGGGACACTCTGCGTGAAGGGGGCGCATGGCGCGCGCAAGGGTGGTGCGGGCGTACCGGCTGCATAACGGAAGTCCCCGCACACCCGCAACCCCCTTGACGGGACGGGCGTCCATCAGCGTGGATGCGGTGTTGTCACACCACACTGTCGGACGGAGGGGGGCCGGATGAGACTGCTGCTCGTCGAGGACGACGACCACGTCGCCGCGGCCCTGTCGGCGGTGCTCGCCCGGCACGGCTTCCAGGTCACCCACGCCCGCAGCGGCGAGGAGGCACTGCACCGCCTGCTCCCCGACGAAGGCGCGCCCTTCGCTTGCGTCCTGCTCGACCTCGGCCTGCCCGACCAGGACGGCTTCGAGGTCTGCGGGAAGATCCGCAAGCGCACCGCCACCCCCGTCATCATGGTCACCGCCCGCGCCGACACCCGCTCGAAGATCCACGGGCTCAACCTCGGCGCCGACGACTACGTGGTCAAGCCCTACGACACCGGCGAACTCCTCGCCCGCATCCACGCGGTCGCCCGGCGCACCCCGCCCGCCGACAGCGGCCCCGAGGAGGCGCACGAACCCGAGGCCCCGCGCTCCCTGCAGCTGGGCGCCCTCACCATCGAGCTCCCCAACCGCCTCGTCTCCGTCAGCGGCACGGCCGTCCCGCTCACCCGCAAGGAGTTCGACCTGCTGGCCCTGCTCGCCCAGCGCCCCGGCGTCGTCTTCCGGCGCGAGCAGATCATCAGCGAGGTGTGGCGCACCAGCTGGGAGGGGACCGGACGCACCCTGGAAGTGCACATCGCCTCGCTGCGCGCCAAGCTGCGGATGCCCGCCCTCATCGAGACGGTCCGCGGCGTCGGCTACAAAATCGTCGTCCCGGCTGTGTGACGGTCGTACGAACCAGTGCGCACCCGACTCCTCCCGCTCCTCATCGTCCTGCTGGCGGGTGTCCTGCTGGCCCTCGGCTTCCCGCTCGCCGCGAGCATGGCCGCGGCCGAGCAGCAGCGGCTGGTCGTCGACCGCATCGACGACACGGCCCGGTTCGCCTCGCTCGCCCAGTTCGTCACCACCCGCCCGTACGACCCGCGGGCCGAGACCGACGAGCGCCTGACCATCCTGCGCGACGAACTCATCCGTTACGAGGACGTGTACGACATCAGAGTCGGCATTTTCTACCGTGACGGACGGACCATGGCGGTCGCTCCGGCGCACTGGTCGGTGCCGGACACCGGGGAGGGCCGGCGGGCCTTCAGAGAAGCCCTCGCGGGGCGCCGCAGCCACGACCCCGGACAGGTCTGGCCCTTACAGCACCGGCGGCTCGCCGTGGCCTCACCCGTCATCCGCGACGGTGACGTCGTCGCGGTCGTCGTCACCGACTCGCCCACCGGCCGCCTGCGGTCCAAGATCCTGCACTCCTGGCTGCTGCTGGTCGCGGGGGAGACCGCGGCCATGCTCCTCGCGGTGGGTGCGGCCTTCCGGCTCACCGGCTGGGTGCTGCGCCCCGTACGGACCCTCGACGCGGCGGCCCACGGCATAGCCACCGGGCGCATGAACTCCCGCGTCGCGGTGGACAGCGGACCGCCGGAACTGCGCCGCCTGGCCCGGTCGTTCAACGAGATGGCCGACAACCTCGAAGAAGTCCTGGAGCAGCAGCGCGCCTTCGTCGCCGACGCCTCGCACCAACTGCGCAACCCCCTGGCCGCTCTGATGCTGCGCATCGAACTGCTCTCGCTGGACCTGCCCGAAGGGCACGAGGAGATCGCCTCCGTCCGCGGCGAGGGCAAGCGCCTGGCCCGGGTCCTCGACGACCTGCTGGGCCTGGCTCTGGCCGAGCACGCCCCGGCCGACCTCCAACTGGCCGACATAGCCGAGATCGTCACCGACCGGGTGGGCGCCTGGTCCCCGATGGCCGACCGCGAACAGGTCACCCTCACCTACAGCGGCCCGGCGGCGGTGACCGGCTGGGCCGACCCGGTGGCCCTCTCCAGCGCCCTGGATGCGGTGGTCGACAACGCCCTGAAGTTCACTCCCGCGGGCGCCCACGTCACCGTCAGCGTCGAAGCCGACGGTGACACGGTGGGCATCACGGTCGCCGACGGTGGTCCCGGCCTGACCGAGGACGAGCTCACCCGCATCGGCGACCGCTTCTGGCGCAGCAGCCGCCATCAGAACGTCTCCGGCTCCGGGCTGGGCCTGTCGATCTCGCGGGCCCTGCTGGCGGCCGGCGGCGCCACTCTGTCGTACGCCCCGAACGAGCCCCAGGGGCTGCGGGCGGTCATCCGGGTGCCGCGCGTCTGCTCCGAGCACGTCACCCGGTCGGGCAGGGGCGGCAAGGGGACCTGAGGGACGGTCGTCCGCCGCCCTCGGGCCCCGGCTGTCACGGTTTGACCGACAGGTAGTAGCGCCGGGCACCCGTGTGCAGCGGCAGGGGATCGGTGAAGATCGCCGTGCGCAGGTCGACCTTCTGTGCGGCGTGCACCTTCAGCCCTATGCGGTCGCGGCTGTTCATCACCGAGCGGGTGACGCTCTCCGCGAGCTCCGGGTCGGCGTGGTCCATGGTCATCAGGAGGTTCGCGACGGCGATCGTCTTGACCGCCTGGGAGGCCCGCAGCTCCGGATAGGCGTCCGCCGGCATCACGGCCGCCCGGTAGTGACGCGCCTCCGGCCCCATCGCGTGCAGCGGCGCTATGAGGTCGTCCAGGGGGACGAGGCGGATGGGCAGCCGGGCACCGAGATTCTGCACGGCGGTCGTGGGCAGGCCGCCGGACCAGAAGAACGCGTCGAGCTTGCCCCGCTCCAGCAGCCCCGGCATCTTGTCGATGCCGACCCGCTCCGCCTCGATGTCCCTGTCGAAACCGAGCCCCGCCGCCTTGAGCAGCCGCCGGGTGATCAGCTGCACCCCCGAGTCGTCCGTTCCGACGCCGACGCGCAAGCCCTTGAGGTCGCGTGCCGACCGCACCCGCGAGTCCTTCCGGACCACCAGCTGGATGTAGTCGTCGTAGAGCCGCGCGCAGGCCCGCAGGCCGGCGAACCCGGGCTGCCGCTCGTCACGGTAGGTGGCGACGGAGTCGGCGGTGGCCAGGGTGAAATCGGCGCTGCCGGAGGTGAGCTGCTGCAGGTTGTCCAGCGACCCCTGGCTGCGCTGCAGCCGCACGTCCAGGGAGGGCATGTCGCGCCCCAGGTCCTCCTTGAGGAGGTCGCCGTACTTCGCGTACACGCCGGTCGGCACGCCCGTCGCGAAGGCCATCCGGCCGGTCGGTGAGGAGGTGCCGTGCAAGGACACCAGCCACCACACCAGCAGCGCGAGCACGACGGCCGCCGCCACGCCCGTACGGAGGGCGCGGCGCCTGCCGAGGCGCGGGATTCGGGGGACCATGGGCGGATCCTGCCACCCCCGGGCGGCCTTCGGCAGAGGGCGGACGGACGGAAGGGGCGGGGTGCCCGGGCGGGCGCGCGCTCCGGCCGGCCGGGACGGGACCGACAGGGGGTGAGCCGTGGGCGATCCGCCGACGGCGGCCACGGGGGGGGCGAACCGTCGAAGTGACGCAGGCCACACCCCCGTCCGCCCGTGATCCGGCCCGGCGACGCTCCGGGGCGGAGCTCCACCGGGTACCGCCTACCCTTGTTGCATGACCAGCAGTGACCAGAGCCTTGCCGTGGGCGAAACCAAGACCTACTCCGTGCGCACTTACGGGTGCCAGATGAACGTCCATGACTCCGAGCGGCTCTCCGGTCTGCTGGAAGACGCGGGCTACGTCCGCGCGCCCCAGGACGCCGAGGAGGGGGACGCCGACGTCGTCGTCTTCAACACCTGCGCGGTGCGGGAGAACGCCGACAACAAGCTCTACGGCAACCTCGGCCGGCTGGCGCCCATGAAGACGAAGCGCCCCGGGATGCAGATCGCCGTCGGCGGCTGCCTCGCCCAGAAGGACCGCGAGACCATCGTCAAGCGCGCCCCCTGGGTGGACGTCGTCTTCGGCACGCACAACATCGGCAAGCTGCCCGTCCTCCTGGAGCGCGCCCGCATCCAGGAAGAGGCACAGGTCGAGATCGCCGAGTCGCTGGAGGCCTTCCCCTCCACGCTGCCGACCCGCCGCGAGTCCGCCTACGCCGCCTGGGTCTCCATCTCGGTCGGCTGCAACAACACCTGCACGTTCTGCATCGTCCCGGCGCTGCGCGGCAAGGAGGAGGACCGCCGCCCCGGCGACATCCTCGCCGAGATCGAGACCCTGGTCTCCGAAGGCGTCTCCGAGATCACCCTGCTCGGCCAGAACGTCAACGCCTACGGCTCGGACCTCGGCGACCGCGAGGCGTTCTCCAAGCTGCTGCGCGCCTGCGGGCAGATCGAGGGCCTGGAGCGGGTGCGGTTCACCTCCCCGCACCCGCGCGACTTCACCGACGACGTCATCGCCGCGATGGCCGAGACGCCGAACGTGATGCCGCAGCTGCACATGCCGCTGCAGTCCGGTTCGGACACCGTGCTGAAGGCGATGCGCCGCTCGTACCGCCAGGAGCGCTTCCTCGGCATCATTGAGAAGGTCCGCGCCGCCATGCCGGACGCCGCCATCTCCACCGACATCATCGTGGGCTTCCCCGGCGAGACCGAGGAGGACTTCGAGCAGACCATGCACGTCGTCCGCGAGGCCCGCTTCGCGAACGCCTTCACGTTCCAGTACTCCAAGCGCCCCGGCACGCCGGCGGCCGACATGGAGGGCCAGATCCCCAAGGAGGTCGTCCAGGCGCGCTACGAGCGTCTCGTCGCCCTCCAGGAGGAGATCTCCTGGGACGAGAACAAGAAGCAGGTCGGCCGCACTCTGGACGTCATGGTCGCCGAGGGCGAGGGCCGCAAGGACGGCGCCACGCACCGCCTCTCCGGCCGCGCGCCCGACAACCGCCTCGTGCACTTCACCAAGCCCGACGAGCCGGTCCGGCCGGGCGACGTGGTCACGGTGGAGATCACCTACGCCGCTCCGCACCACCTGCTGGCCGAGGGCCCGGCCAAGGGTGTCCGCCGCACGCGCGCCGGTGACGCGTGGGAGAAGCGCAACGCCGCCCCCGCCGAGAAGCCGGCCGGCGTCATGCTCGGCCTCCCGACGATCGGCGCCCCGGCACCGATGCCCGCCCCGGCCGCCGTGGGCTGCAGCCGCGACTAGGCGGCGACCGGAGGAGGTGGCCCGCACCGGGCGGGCTCGGGGTGGCCCGCCTCCCCGGCTGTCGCAGGGGCGGTGCTCCCCGTGCCGGGCGCCGCGGCCCGACGAGACGTCGCGGGAGGCCCCCTGACGGCGACCGGTACGGCGCGGGCGGCGAGCCGCGGCGTATCGTTCCGGTCATGCTCGTCGCCGCTGCCGTATGCCCCTGTCCGCCCCTGCTCGTCCCGGCGGTGGCCGCCGGGGCGGCCCCCGAGCTGGACGGGCTGCGCGCCGCCTGCGTCGACGCCGTCGGCGTGCTGGCCGCCGCGCGTCCGGACCGCCTCGTCGTCGTCGGCCCGGCCGGAGTCTCCGGCCAAGGGCCGCACCCGCAGGGCACGCCCGGTTCGTTCCGGGGCCTCGGCGCCGACGTCGACGTGCGGCTCGGGCAGGGCGCCCCCACCGGCGCGCGGCGGCTGCCGCAGTCGCTGGCCGTGGCGGCCTGGCTGCTGGAGCGCACGGGATGGGCCGCCGCCCCGGTCGAGGGACTGGGCGTCGCGGAGACGCTGGAGACCGGCCGGGCCCTGGAGGCCGGCCGGGAACTGCTCGCGGGCACCGGCGCCGAGCGCGTCGCGCTGCTCGTGATGGGCGACGGCAGCGCCTGCCGCACCCTGAAGGCGCCGGGCTATCTCGACGAGCGGGCCGAGGCTTTCGACGCCGGGGCGGCCCGCGCGCTGGGCGCCGCAGACACCGCCGCCCTGGCCGCGCTGGACGCCGGGCTCGCGTCCGAGCTGAAGGCCGCCGGGCGCGCCCCCTGGCAGGTCCTCGCCGGCGCGGGCGAAGGCGCCGGCCTGACCGGAGCGCTCCTCCACGACGGGGCGCCCTACGGCGTGGGCTACTACGTCGCGACCTGGTCCTGACCCCGCGCAGGGACCCCGCGGCCCCCTGAGGGCGTCCGGAGCGCTCCCGGGCCCCCGCGGGCGCCCGACCCGCCGCGCGCCCGCGAGGCGCGCCCACAGGGTCGTCAGGACATACGGCGACGGG